>CAYOBK010000272.1:0-11636 GCA_964402275.1 uncultured Bauldia sp. | reverse complement strand
CGGTGCGGTCGGTCGGCTCGCGCGCCGTCGTCGACTTGGCAACGGCCGTCGGCGTCGCCTCGACGAGATCGGTCGATTCCTCGTCGGAACCCCCGGAGTCGCCGCCCTCGTCGGGTTCCGCCTCGTCGGCGTCGACCACGTTGATGCCGAGATCGGACAGCATCGCCAGCACGTCCTCGATCTGCTCGGACGACACTTCCTCCGGCGGCAGCACCGAGTTCAATTCCTCATTGGTGACATAGCCGCGCTTCTTGGCAGCCTTGATCATCCGCTTGACGGCAGCGTCGGAGAGATCGAGCAGCGGTCCGTCCGGAGTCTCTACTTGAGCCGGAGGCGCCTCTTTGGTCTCCGGTTCCCTTTCCTGAGTGGCCATTGTCACCTGCAATTTCCTGTTGTCCGATCGCCCGGGCCTGACGCGCGCGGGCCGACCGGCTTCCTTGGCACCCGATTCGGGCGCTGAAGTCTCTGTCTGCCGCTTACGCGTTACGCCACGATTAACCGCATTCTTCGAAGCCGCATCACTGCCCCGGCTCCCGGACTTCACACGCCCGACCGCCGCCGGCTTCTTCGGCGCGGGCCTGGCCTCGCCGACTCTCGCCGTGATCTTCCGATCGGCGGTCTTCTTCACCGCTGTCTTGCTGCCGCCACTCTTCTGCTTCGCCGCCGTCTTGGCGGGCGTGTTCCTTGCCGCGGTCTTGGCGCCGGCGCTGCGCGGCGTGGTGACGCGGCGCCCCGCCGGCTTCCCGGCCGCGCGCTTCGCCGGGGCGGTGCCGCGCGCGGACGTCTTGGCGCGCGCCGCCGTTCCCCGGTCGGCCCGTGGCTTGGCGGTGCGGCGGCCCGCCGGCTTCTTCGGAGCCGCCTTGCCCTTAGAATTCCCGGGCTTGGCGGCCCGAGGATCGGCCGAATCCTTCGATTGACGCTTCGGTGCCCTCGGCATTGGTCAATTGTCGCTGAATCTCGATCATCCGGGCGAAATTGGGTTCGCTCATGTCCCCGGCATAAGCCGCTTCCGCCTGGGCGAGTTCCTTATGTAACGCCCGGGCCCTGCGGTGCAAGGTGATTGCCTGCAGCCAGCCATGCTCGGCGTCGGCGTCGTCGGCGCCGGCAAGCGCCTGCCAGGCGCCGCTTTGGCGGACGATCCGGTCAAGCCGGCCGATGAGATCGCCAAGGCCGGCGGCGGTCAGGGCTTCGGCCAGTGGCGTTTCCTCTTGTGTTTCAGCAGCTTCGGCGACGATCGTGCGGCGGAGCGCTTCCAGGTCGCGGCCGGCGAGCTCGATTGAAAGGAAGTCGTCGAGATGGCGGTGCACCAGCGCCGGATGATGGATGAGCGTGGTTAACAATGTCGCTTCGGCGAGCGTCGGGCCGGCCGCCGGTCCGGTGCGGAAGCGGCGGCGGAGCTGCGGCGAGATCGGCAGCGGGTCGGCCGGGCGATAGCGGGGCGTAACTGGCCCGCGGCTCTGGGCGCTCCGCCAGTCCTCGGCGCCGCGGCGGAACGGCCGGCGCGCCGGCGCGATGCGCGGCGCCGGTTCGCGGTTGTCGCCGAAGAATGCGCGGAGCCGCGCAGCCAGCGCGTCCTTGTAGTGGCGCCGCACAGACTCGTCGCCGATCGATTGCACCGCGGCTTGAAGGCGCTTCTCGAGCCCGGCGCGGCGCTCGGGCGTATCGAACCGGCGGTCCCCGGTCTCGCGGTCCCACAGCATCTCCACGAGCGGCATCGCATTGTCGAGCAACTGCCGCATCGCCGCCGGCCCGGACCGGCCGATCAGATCGTCGGGGTCGGTGTCTTCGGGCAGCAGCGCGAAACGGAGCGAGCGGTCGGGTCCCAGCATCGGCAGCGCCAGGTCGAGCGCGCGCTCGGCGGCGCGGACGCCGGCCGCGTCGCCGTCAAAACAGAGGATCGGCTCCGGCGCCATCCGCCACAGGAGCTGCAGCTGCGTTTCGGTGAGCGCGGTGCCGAGCGGCGCCACGGTGTGAGCGAAGCCGGCGGTGGCGAGTGCGATGACGTCGACATAGCCCTCGACCGCGATGACGGTCCCCGCAGCGCGGGCGGCCTCGCGTGCCTCCCGGCCATGATAGAGGAGCGTCCCTTTGCGGAAGAGCGGCGTCTCGGGCGAGTTCAGATATTTCGCCTGCGCGTCGGGGGAGAGCGCGCGGCCGCCGAAGCCGACGACGCGGCCGCGGAGGTCGGCGATCGGGAAGATCGCGCGGTCGCGGAAGCGGTCGAACGAGACCGGGATGTCGTCGCCGGTGACGAGGAGTCCGGCTTCGGCCATCAGCTCCTGGCTGAAGCCCTTGGCGGCGAGGTGCTCCTTCAGCGTGTTGCGGCCGGGTCCGGCATAGCCCAGCCGGAAACGCTGCTGCACCTCGCGGGGGATGCGGCGGCCGTCGAGATAGGCGCGGACGCTCGCGCCGCGCGGCGAGGCAAGCTCGGCCTCGAAGAACTGCGCTGCGGCTTCAATCGCCTCGGCGAGGCCGTGCTGACGTTTCTCGCGCGCCTCGGCCCCGGGATCGGGCGCGGGAAGCGGCACGCCGGCCTCGGCCGCGAGCCGCTCCACGGCCTCCGGGAACGTGACGCCTTCGGTCTCGGTCAGGAAGGTGAAGTGGTCGCCGTCCTTGCCGCAACCGAAGCAGTGGTAGCGGCCACGGCGGTCGTCGGCGTGGAAGGACGGCGTCTTCTCGCCATGGAACGGGCAGCACGCCCAATAATCGCCCTTGGCCGGCTGCGACTTCCGGCGGTCCCACGAAACGCGGCGGCCGACCACTTGCGACAGCGGCAGGCGCGCGCGGATGTCATCGAGGAGAGACGAGGGATACCGCATCGGTGATTCGCGAGAGGGCAGGGACCGCCTCCTTAGCGCATTGCGGCCGGGCGGGCGATTCGGGCTGGGGATTCTACCGGGGACGAAACCGGGGATAACTTGCCTTGACCTTGCAGTCATACAAATGTATATACGCGTTGTCTAACGCGCGTTCCCGAGGCAAAACCAGGCTTTGGGCCAAGGGGACTCCGAATGGGGCGCGACCGCGAGAAAGACCTTGAACGCCTGTTCTCGGGATTGACCTCGTTCAGTTGGGATGAAAGGAAGCGCAGGGCCAACCTCCTCAAACATCGCATCGACTTTGGTGGCGCGATTAGGGTGTTCGAGGAGCCGGCTGCAATTTTGCGATCAGATCGACATGGCGAGATCAGGTACAAAGTGGTCGGAATCGTCGAAGGCCGTGAAATCGCGGTCATCTGCTCGCTCCGGGGCGAAGGCCTCAAAGAGTGCCGGATCATCTCGGCACGGCGGGCGCGGCGCGAAGAGCGGCAAGAATATCACCGTCGTTCCTCGCGGCGGCCGGTCGGAGGACAAGACTGACTGGGCCGCCGTTGACGCGCTCACCGACAGCGAGATCGAGGCCGCGATCGCGTCGGATCAGGATTGGGCGGAGTTCAGGGACGTCGATTGGTCGGACGCCGTCTTGGTGATGCCGGGCAAGAAGGTGCCGATCTCAATCCGCGTCGATCCCGATGTCCTCGACTTCTTCAAGGACGAAGGGCCGGGTTACCAGCGGCGGATCAACCAGGTCCTGCGCAGTTACGTCGAGCACCGGAAGAAGACGGGATAGGGGACGCTTCATTCTCCATGTGGCCGTCGGCCGCGCGTCGGCGCTTTCACGGATCGCGGGATTCCAGACAACTCCGCTCGTCCCGGCCCGCGAGCCGGGACCCACCGGCCGCCTGTCCACGTTGCGGTGTCGCCAATGGGCCCCGGGGCAAGCGCGCTCACGACGGAGTCGGTACGCGCTTCACGTCACGGCTGGCGCGTCAATCGCGCTCAGATGCCTGTGTTGTCGTTCGTTGGAAAGGCGCCCGCTGGGACGAATCGCGAGCAGCGATTCGGAGGCGGTCAGGCCGTCGGGAGGCGGGGCGGGCGGTGCGGGTACTTACGTGGTTACTTACTGCAGGCGTTGCTTGACGATCTTGATGGCTTTGCCGAAGTCCATCTGGGCGGGGTAGCGCTGCTTCAGCGCCTGCATACATTTACCGAGGTCACGAAGGCTGTGCGAATCGGTCTCCCGGATCGCTTCGGCGCATACCGTCTGGATCTCGTCCTCGGTCAGCTGCTTCGGCATCAGCGATTTGATGATTTCGATTTCCTCCAGTTCCTCGTCGGCAAGATCTCCGCGTCCGTTTCGTTCGTAGAACTTCGCCGATTCGAGCCGCTGTTTGAGCATCTTGATGAGGATCTGGAATACGTCGTCCTCCGTTACGCCTTCGCCGCCCGCGTTCCTGGCCGCGTTGTCGCGGTCACGGATCGTCGTCTTGATCAGCCGGAGTGTGTTGATCCGGCGACGGTCGTGGTCCAGCGTCGCCTGTTTCAGCGCGCCTTCGATCTGCTCACGCATGGCTGGCTCCATGGAGGCGAACCCTAGCAGCCGCGGGTAAAGGTTCTTCTTTCCTTCCCGCGGGCGGATCGCCAAAACTGTTATAAGTCAAGGTGTTGTTACTCTGCCGGCGGCTTGTATTGCGGGCCGCCCTGGCTACCTGTAACAGCGTCATCATTCACTCATCGAGGGCGTCGGCGCGCGGGGCCAAATTGTGGCGTTCGGGCGGCCAAACTGCGATCAGGCGGACCGATATGGTACAGGACGCGACCGGAATCAAGACCGCCGGCGAGGCGTGGCCACAGCCGAAACCGACGGCCGTGCTGGTGCTCGCCGACGGCACCGTGATCGAAGGCCATGGCATTGGCGCGGAAGGGAAATCGGTCGGCGAAGTCTGCTTCAACACGGCGATGTCGGGCTATCAGGAAATCCTCACGGATCCGTCATATGCCGGCCAGATCATCACCTTCACATTTCCGCATATCGGCAATGTCGGCGCCAATGAAGAGGACGTCGAAACGGTCAATATGGCCGGCGCTTCAGGGGTTCGCGGCTGTATCCTCAAGGCCGACATTACCGCACCGTCCAATTACCGGGCGACGCGTCACCTCGATTCGTGGCTGAAAGCCCGTGGAATCATCGGCTTGGCGGGGGTCGACACCCGTGCGCTGACCTCGCTGATTCGCATAGCAGGTATGCCCAATGCGGTGATCGCCCACGACCCGAAGGGCGATTTCGATATCGATTCGCTCGCCGCCGAGGCGGGCGCATGGCCGGGCCTCGAAGGCATGGACCTCGCCAGGGAAGTGACCGCCGGCCAAAGCTATCAATGGGACGAGACGCCGTGGCAGTGGGGCAAGGGCTACGGCCGTCAGGAGTCGCCGCGCTTCCACGTCGTCGCGATCGATTACGGCGCCAAGCGCAACATCCTCCGCCTCCTCGCCGAATCAGGATGCCGCGTGACCGTGCTGCCGGCCACCGCGACGGCCGAGGACGTGCTCGGTCGCAACCCGGACGGCGTGTTCCTCACCAACGGGCCGGGCGATCCGGCGGCGACGGCGGAATACACGGCGCCGATGATTCGCGCGGTCGTGACCAGGGGCATTCCGACCTTCGGCATCTGTCTCGGGCATCAACTGCTGGCGCTGGCGCTCGGCGCGAAGACCGTGAAAATGAAGCAGGGGCATCACGGCGCGAATCATCCGGTGAAGGACCTCACCACCGGCAAGGTCGAGATCACGTCGATGAATCACGGCTTCGCGGTCGACGCCGCGACACTGCCCGATACCATCGAAGCAACGCATGTGTCGCTGTTCGACGGATCGAATTGCGGGCTCCGGCTCAGGGACGGTCCTGCCTTCTCGGTGCAATATCACCCGGAGGCGTCGCCCGGCCCACGCGACAGCCATTATCTCTTCGGCCGTTTCGTCGAGATGATGGAGAGAAAGCAGAAGGAGCCGGCGCGGTAGCCGGCCTGGCACGGTCGCCGGTTCAGTGCGCCGGGCGCGCGAACCAGTGAACCACCCAGCGGCGCCAGCGGCCCAGCGAGCAGGCGAGGCGGGCGTGCTTCTCGAGATCCATCGGACCCCCGCGCCAGGCGCGAACAACCCAAAGATCCATCAGCATCGTGCTGACCTCCGCGAATCAGCGCCCCGCGCGCATCACGCGACACTTGACGCATTACAATCTGATTCGTGTGCTTAAATTGTAAAAGCCGCCTTAACGGTCCGGCGTCGCCGGCGCGGCAAGAGGGAAAAAATCCAGTTTCCCCAACCAATTGACGGATCAGCCAGGAGGGGTGCGAGCCGATGTCAGCTGTGGGTAAGTGGGCGGCGGGGCGCCGTCGGGTCCGCTCGGCGCTCAAGGTCCTGCTGGTCATGGCCGCACTCGGCGCCGCTCCGTCGGCGCCGCAGGCCCAGCCGATCACCACCAACGACGCCGTCGCGCGCCTCTTCCAGGAGGAGATCGATCCCGGCTGGTTCGACGAGTCCTTCCTGGCGCAGGTGCCCGTCGAACAGATAACGACGATCGTCGAATCGTTCCTGACGGAGTATGGGCCGTTCCTCGCGGTGACCGGATCCGGCGGAAACCTCGTCACCCGGTTCGAGCGCGCCGAGATGCGGACCCAGATCACGCTCGGCGACACCGGCCGGATCATCGGCCTGTTCTTCGGCCCCGCCGTGCCGGTCGATGCGGTCCTGGCAGACCTTGTGGCCGAGATCGCCGCGCTGACGGGATCGACGTCTGTTCTGGTGACCGCCGGGGGCGAGGTGGTCGCGGCGCATCAGCCGGACCTGCCGCTCGGCGTCGGATCGGCGTTCAAGCTGGCGGTGCTCGCGGCGCTCGCCGCCGAAATCGAGGCTGGCCGAATGGCTTGGGACGACGTCGTTCGGCTCGACGCCGCCTGGCGGTCGTTGCCGACGGGCATTCTCCAGAGCTGGCCGGCCGGCGTGCCGCTGACGATGTCGTCGCTCGCCAATCTGATGGTCTCGATCAGCGACAATACCGCAACCGACGCGCTGATGCGTATTCTCGGGCGCGAACGGGTGGAAGAGGAAACGCCCCGCAACGCGCCGCTGCTGACGACCGGCGAATTGTTCCGCCTCAAGATGCGCGGCAACGAGGAAGTCGCCGCCGAATTTATCGCCGCCGGCGAAGCGGGCCGGCGGGCGATCCTCGCCGATCTCGCCGATAGACCCGTGCCAACCGCAGATCAGTTGGTCTTGCGGCCGATGCTCGAGATCGAGTGGTTCCTGTCCGCGGCCGAGCTTTGTGCGTTGTTGGAGCGCGTGGCCGGCAATCCCGCCTTCGACATCAACCCCGGCGTCGCCAATCCGGCCGACTGGGCGGAGATCGCCTTCAAAGGCGGCTCGGAGCCCGGCGTCCTCAACCTCTCCACGCTCGTGACGGCGGCCGACGGGACGAGGCACTGCGTCGTCGTCACGTGGAACGATACGGCAGCGCTCGATGAGGGAAGAATGTTCTCGCTCTATGCCGGGCTGCTGGCGGCGCTCGCCGGCGGCGGTTAGGCGGCCTTGGCGGACTTCTGCCGCTTGCGGCGGACCGAGCGGAAGCGCGGCTTCAGGACGGAATTGAGGAACGCGCCCTTCGACGGCGCGGCGAGAAACGCCGCGTAAACGGACGGCGGCACAGTGTAAAAATCGTAGATGCGCCGGCTGTTTGCGAAGGTGACCGTCAGGACGTTGGTCGCCGCGTCATATTCGGCGCTCGAGATCAGGCGCGAATTGAGTTCAGGCATGGCCGCAGCCCGTGATTCGTTGCCTCGCGGGAAGGTCACCGGTATTGGCGCCGCCGTCAACCGGCGCCCGCGATTGCGTTTCCGCCGCGGCCTGGACTAGAAGTCGCCGGCGCAATTCCCCAGCTAAGGCAGATATCGGGCGTTCTCAAAGGGATCGCTCGCGGAGCGGCAATGGCACGACAGTTCATCTATCACATGCAAGGCCTCGCCAAGGCCTATACCGGCGGCAAGAAGGTGCTCGACGGCATCTTTCTGTCGTTCTACCCGGACGCCAAGATCGGCGTGCTCGGACCGAACGGATCCGGCAAGTCGACGCTGCTCAGGATCATGGCCGGGCTCGACAAGGAATTTACCGGCGAGGCGTGGCTCGCCGACGGCGCGACCGTCGGCTATCTGCCGCAGGAGCCGGAACTTGATCCGACCAAGGACGTCATGGGCAATCTCATGCAAGGCGTTGCCAAGAAGAAGGCGATCGTCGACCGCTACAACGAATTGATGATGAACTACTCGGACGAGACGGCGGACGAGAGCGCGAGACTCCAGGACCAGATCGACAGCCAGAATCTCTGGGACCTCGACAGCCAGGTCGAGCAGGCGATGGATGCGCTCCGCTGCCCGCCGGGCGACGCCGACGTCACCCGCCTTTCCGGCGGCGAGCGCCGGCGCGTGGCGCTCTGCCGCCTGCTGCTGGAGCAGCCGGACCTGCTGCTCCTCGACGAGCCGACCAACCATCTCGACGCCGAGACGGTGCACTGGCTCGAGGCGCATCTCATCGCCTATCCCGGCGCGATCCTGATCGTCACCCACGACCGGTACTTTCTCGACAATGTCACCGGCTGGATCCTCGAACTCGATCGCGGCCGCGGCATCCCTTACGAAGGCAACTACTCGGTCTATCTCGAAAAGAAGGCGAAGCGGCTCCTGCAGGAAGGCCGGGAAGACGCCGCTCGCCAGCGGGCCCTTGCCGCCGAGCGCGAATGGATCGCCGCCTCGCCGAAGGCGCGCCAGGCCAAATCGAAGGCGCGCATCAAAGCGTATGACGAGCTGGTCAAGCGCAGCGAGGAGCGGCGGCCCGGCGACGTGCAGATCGTCATCCCCGCGGGCGAGCGGCTCGGCCAGAACGTCATCGACCTCGACGGATTGTCGAAGGGCTACGGCGACCGGCTCCTCATCGACGGTCTTTCTTTCCGTCTGCCGCCGGGCGGCATTGTCGGCGTGATCGGACCGAACGGCGTCGGCAAGACGACGCTGTTCCGAATGATCATCGGCGAGGAGAAGCCGGACGCCGGCACGATCAGGATCGGCGAGACGGTGCGGCTCGGCTATGTCGACCAGAACCGGTCGCTCGATCCGAACAAGACGGTGTGGCAGGAGATTTCCGACGGCCAGGATTTGATCAAGCTCGGCAAGCGCGAGGTGAACTCGCGCGCTTATGTCGGCGCATTCAACTTCAAGGGCGGCGATCAGCAGCAGCCGGTCGGCACGCTGTCGGGCGGCCAGCGCAACCGCGTGCACCTCGCCAAGCTCTTGCGCGCCGGCTCCAACGTCCTCCTCCTCGACGAGCCGACCAACGACCTCGATACCGAAACGCTGGCGGCGCTCGAAGACGCGCTCGAGGACTATGCCGGCTGCGCCGTCATCATCAGCCACGACCGCATGTTCCTCGACCGGATGGCGACGCATATGCTCGCCTTCGAAGGCGACAGCCACGTCGAATGGTTCGAGGGGAACTTCGCCGATTACGAGGAAGACAAGAAACGACGCCTCGGCGAGGACGCGGTGATGCCGAAGCGGATCAAGTACAAGCGGTTTGCCAGGGGTTGAGCCTTCCCCGTCGCCCCGGGCGTCAGGACCGGCGCGCATTGCCGCCGGTGCGCTTTCCGCCGATATTGCCGTTTCCAACGCTCAGGGGCGCCCTTGCGACCGGCTCTTGCCGCAGTGCTCTTTTTCCTCGCCGGCGGCCCGGCCCTGGCCGACGTTGCGGAGGATTTGCGCGTTTGCCTCGACGGCGGCGCGCTCCTGCCGCTCCGCATCGAGTCGTGCACCCGCCTGATCGGCGACCCGACCGCCGAAGGCGTTGATCTCGCGCAGGTCCACCTCGCGCGCGGCGAGGCTCGCTTTGACGCCCGAGCCTATGACGACGCGCTGGCCGACTTCGACCGGGTGATCGTCCTCGCGCCGGAGCTGGAGCGCGGTTGGGGCGGCCGCGGCGAGGCCCTGGTAGCGTTGGGGCGGTATGAAGAAGCCCTCGACGATCTTGCCCGCGCCATCGAAATCGCGCCGGGCGACTACTGGTACTTCAACCGGCGCGGCGTCGCGCTCTACAACGTCAACCGCTTCGACGAGGCGATCATCGCGCTCAGCCGGGCGCTCGAGCTCAATCCGGCCTCGGTGGATTCGCTGTTCTACCGCGGCACGGTCCACTTCGATCAGGCCCGGTTCACCCTCGCAATCGAGGACTACGGCGCGGCACTCGCGCTTGCGCCGTTCGACGCCCAGCTTCGCGAGCAGCGGGGGCGGAGCCATCTGCTCGCCGGCAACAGCGCCGAGGCGATCCGGGACCTCAGGACGGCAATCCTCTTCAATCCGAACGTGCCCTTTGCCGGCATCCTGCTCGCGGATGTCGCGCCGGCGACGCCGCCGCCAGCGAAGGGCGGGCCAATGGTCTACGAGCCACCGGTGGAAGGCCTGAGGATCACCTACGTGCAAGTGGTCAACGAGCCGTTCGAGGTCGGCATCGCGGAGGAGATCGGCGGGCTCCTTGGGACCATCACCTATCCGCTCCCGCTGGAGCGGCGGTTTGTACGGCGAGATATCGGCGCGACGGTCGAGCAAACCACGCGCGTGACCGTCACCGAACCGTTCGGCGGCGGACCGGTCGAGGAGATCGACTATGTGAGGTCGCTTTGGCTCGGCATTGTCCCGGCGCCGATGCCGGGCGGACCGGAACTCCAGATCGTCTATGACGTCGGGACGATCGACTTCTGGCAAATGGCTCCGGGCGGCGCGGCCGCCGGAACCGGGGCGATCGTTCTGACTTGCCCGGCGGCGCCCGGTCCGCTTTCCCTTGTTCTTGGATGCTCCGCAGGCGTGGATTCGGTCCAACTCGGAGAGGTGCAATGGTCGGCCGTTTTCGAACGATGGGAGTTCGTGACCGTCCCGGCGGGACAGCGGCTGGCCGCGCGCGTCGCCTATACGGAGACGCGGATCCTCACCATCGCCGGCCGGTCCGTGCCGACGACCGTTGCCGCCACCTGGTGGTTCGACCCGGAGGTCGACTGGTGGATCAGACGCGAACTGACGCAGGGCGACCGCATACAGATCGACGAGGCGTGGGAAATCGAGCGGCCCGCTTTGTGAGCCGGCCCGGAAGTCCTCCGACGCGCGTGTGCCTCGCATTCGGCGGTTTGTCATCGCGGCGTCACTTCGCTGTAACAGAGCGAATCTAGCTTAGGGCGCGTCAAGACAATCCATTGCCAATCCGCGGTGCCTCGCCGGGCCGGTGCGATGTCGCAGGCCCGGAGTGGGGGCTGCCGTCCAACGACAGGGGACCGGGCATGCTGACGAAAGCGCCAGATTCGAAGAGGATTTCATTCGACGAGTTCGACGAGATGAGGTCGCCGCGGCCGCAGCCGAGCGCCTTCCAGGGCGTCATCGACGGCGCGTTGACCCGCCGCACCTTCCTCGGCGGCGGCATCGCCTTCAGCACCGCCGCGTTCGTACTCGGTTCGACCTCGCTTCGACCGGCCTTCGCGCAGAGCCGGCTCGGATTCGACGAGGTCGCCGCCAATGCGCTCGACACGGTCACGGTCCCGAACGGCTACAACTGGCATGCCGTTGCCTTGTGGGGCGACCCAATGTGGTCGGGCGCGCCGGATTTCGACGAGGCGAGCCGCGGCACCGGCGCCTCGCAGGAAACGGCGTTCGGCGACAATTGCGACGGCATGTTTCTGTTCCAAGACGGCAGCCGCACCCTCCTTGCCGTCAACAACGAGTATGTGAACACCAC
>CAYOBK010000271.1:0-1509 GCA_964402275.1 uncultured Bauldia sp. | reverse complement strand
AGACGGTGCAGCGCGGTCAGGTGATCGCGCTCGCCGGCAATACCGGGTCGGTCAGCTCGCCGCAGCTTCATTTCGAACTTCGTCGCGGCACCGTGCCGGTCAATCCGCTCGACTACCTCGCCAACTAGCCGCCGTTCACGGCATCGATCCGGACGCCGAGGCGTCCGGCGAGGTCGAGGGTGAACTGCCAGGCGACCCGGCCGGACCGGGCGCCGCGCGTCGCCGCCCATTCCAGTGCTTCGCCTGCAAGCCGGTCGGCGTCGATTTCGAGCGACAGCCAGTCGGCATAGGCCCGCACCATCGACAGATACTCGGCTTGGCTGCAGGCATGGAAGCCGAGCCAGAGCCCGAAGCGGTCGCTCAGCGAAACCTTCTCGTCGACCACCTCGTGAGGGATAACCGCGCTCGACACCTCATTCTCCATGATCTCGCGCGGGATCAAGTGACGGCGGTTCGACGTCGCGTAGAGAATGACGTTGCGCGGCCGGCCGTCGATTCCTCCTTCAAGCGCCGCCTTGAGCGATTTGTAATTGAGGTCGCTCGCCTCGAAGGTGAGATCGTCGCAGAATAGCAGGAAGCGGCGCTCGAGGCTGCGCACGAGCTCCATCAATTCCGGGAGACTGCGGATGTCTTCCCGGTGGATTTCCACCAGCTTCAGCTCGGCTCCGACGGCGGCATGGACGGCCTTAACCAGCGAACTCTTCCCCATGCCGCGCGCACCCCACAGGAGTGCGTTGTTCGCGGGGAGCCCATCGGCGAAGCGCCTGGTGTTGGCGAGAAGTATGTCGCGAACGCCGTCGATCCCCTTGAGCAGCGACAGATCGACCCGGTTGACTTTGGCGACCGGTTTCAGAGTCCGGCGTTCCGCGTCCCAGAGGAACGCTTCGGCCGCGCCGAAATCGGGGAGCGCGCCCGCAGGCGGCGCGAGCCGATCCATGGCCGTCAGAAGGCGATCGAGGCGCGCAACGATATCGGCAAGATCGGCCATCACCGGCTCGGTGCCGCGTCGGCATCTGATCGCTTGGGCACGTGGAACAGAGGAGACAAACCGGTTTGCCAGCCCTTGGCGGCGTCGCTATAGTCCGCGCCGCTTTCCCGGCGGCCGACGCCAATGGCGGGCCGGGCCGGGACTTGTCCTTCGCTCAGATCAGGATGTGAGGAGCCGTTGATGTTGGTGACACCAGCCTTTGCCCAGAGCGCCGGCGGGGCGGCCGATCCGACGGGCGGGCTGCTATCGATCGTTCCGCTTCTGCTGATTTTCGGTATCATGTTCTACTTCATGATCTTTCGTCCGCAGCAGCAGCGAATGAAGGCGCACCGTGAGATGATCTCCAAGGTTCGCCGCGGCGACACCGTTGTGACCAGCGGCGGTCTGATTGGCAAGGTGTCGAAGGTCGTGGCCGAAGGCGACGACGCGATTCAGCTCGAGATCGCCGAAGGGACGAAGGTCATGGTGTCTCGTCAGATGCTCGCCGAGGTCCGGTCCAAGGGCGAGCCGGTGAAGGAAGA
>CAYOBK010000270.1:0-4895 GCA_964402275.1 uncultured Bauldia sp. | reverse complement strand
GCATCGGCGGCAGTTTGGGCAGCAACCCTTCCATATCGCCGAGGTTGCCCAATAGTTTCATGAAGCCGATTTTTCGCAGCAGCGGCAGAATTCCCGTGCGCCGGAGTACTCGCACCGGCAAAAGCGCCAGTTCCATGCGGTTCGGGTAGGGGAACGTCAGCTCAACCGCTTTGTTTTTCAAGCGCTGGTCAATCGGCCTCGGCTTCCGCTCGACCTATCTCTACCCGCTTCGCGTCGAGGGTGCGACGCTCGATAACGCCACCCCGCCCAATTCCTATCCGGCCGACAGCACCAACCACCGGATCTTCTACCAGTCGCACGCGGTGATCGGCCGGGTGATCTTCCACACCGGACGCGCCGAGCGCATTGTCGTCGATCCGCTCGTCCCCGGCGCCATGACCCAGTTCAACTGGACCGGCCTGCATGTCGGCATCTATGTCGGCGCCCTGTGGCAGTTCGGCGTGGAGGTCGGCTATGACCGCCTCATCCGCGACAACCTGCTGGTCGGCGGCAGCATTCAGGTCTCGCAGGACCGGTGCTGTGGCCCGGCCTATTACGAGGTCGATCTCAACGCCCGGGTCGGCCGTGTCTTCCGCGACGCGCTGCTCGCCTATGCCGAACTCACGCTCGGCTACGCCACCGGCTCGTTCTTCGGCCAGCTCGGCGGCTTCTACTATGGCATCGGTCCCGGCATAGAGATCGCGCTGACTCCGCGAATCTCGACCTTCATGGAAGCCAAGATAATCGGCGGCAACGGACACGGCTTCTTCGAGGGCAACTTCCAGGGCGGGTTCAACATCCACCTCGGCCGGCGTTAGCGCCTTCCGCGGCGCTCGATCGGTGTCGTCTTGAGGCCGAAGCGCTCGGCGGCGAGCGCGCGGAGGGCCTGCTTGTCGACCTTGTTCTGACGGCCGGTTACGGGGATCGGATCGCATCGCAACATGAAGTCGGGCCGCGCCGCCTCGCCGGTAACCGAGACGACGGCCCGGGTGAGGGCGGCCTCGTCGACAACCGTCCCCGACATCGGCTGCCAGCAAAGCACCACGGCCTCGTCCTGCCTGGCCTCGTCCCAAAGCCCGATCAGCGCCGCCTCCCGCAGCATCCGCTTGCCGTCATGATCGGTCAGCGCCCGAAGGCCGGCTTCGAGCGTTGCCGGGTAGATGTTCACCGCGGCGCGGATGATCATGTCCTTGGCTCGGCCCATGAGCACGAGCATCGTCTCGCCGTCGATGTCGACGAGGCGGCCGAGGTCGCCGGTCGCAAACGAGCCGCCCCTCGCGATTTTGTCCTGGCCGACATAGCCGGTGAACAAGGTCGGACCCGCAATCGCGATCTCGCCATTGTCGTCGATCGTTGCGCTTGTGCCCGGCATCAAATGCCCGAGGAGATCTCCTTCCCCCTCCCAGGCGATTTTCTCCCGGTCCGAGGCATGCGCCACCGGCCCCGCCTCCGTGAGACCGTAGACGATCGATAGCCTGGTTTCGGGCGGCAGCCAGCCGCGGAGCGCCACAAGAAACTCGCGCGTCACCGGGGCACCGCCGAGAAAGACCGCCTTGAGGCTCGATGGCAGCGGTCGTCGTTCCGGGCCGGCTTGCTCCATCATCTCGGTCCACACGAATGGCGAGCCGAAATAAGCGTCGGCTTCACCGCTGCCGATAAGGGACCGGACCAGCGCCGCGCGCCTGCGCGTGCGGCCGCGCGTTGCGAGCACCTTTTGCCCGAGGGCGAGGCCGAAGAGCGCCTGCATCGGCGTGTCGGCAATCAGCGTCTCGGCATCGGCGCCGGTTGCAAGCAGGGCGATATTGTCGAGGGTGTGAGCGACCGCGTCGTGCGAAAGGCGCACGCCTTTCGGCAGGCTGGTGGTGCCGCCGGTGAAGATGATGGCAACGTCGTCGCGCGCGGCCATGTCTTCGACGATCGGCACCTTTGAATTGTCGGCGGCCATGCGGCGCAAGGCCAGCGACGACAGTGTCAGCTGCGTGAGGTCCGGGCCTTTCGGCAGCAGCGGAGGGACCATGACCTCCCGCCGCGCCAGGAACCTCCGTGCGCCCGGGATCCGGTTGGCCCGAAGGACCGCCGGATGGACCAGCGTCCAGCGGGGCCGGGCAACCATCAGTCGCTGGGAGTAGACTTCGTCGCCGAGGCCCGGCTCCGCGAGGAGCGAAACGCCGCCGAGCGCCGCGACCGCAATGGCGGCCGCGGCGAACGGAGCGCCGGTCGGGGCCTGGATGACGACGGTATCGCCCTTCGCGAAGCCGCGGGCGGCGAGAGTGTGCTGCAGCCCGACAATGTGCTGGCGAAGCACGGCGCGCGACACGATCGCCCCGCCGGCCTCCCGGATGGCCGGCCGCTGGTCGCCCGGGGCCAGCATATCGAAGAAGCGGCTGGCGAGATTCATCTCGGCGGCCGGCGCGGTCAGTAGGTGAGGATCATGCCGCCCAAAGTGAGACCGGCGCCGGTCCCGGCCAGCAGCATCTCGTCGCCACGCTGCAGGCGATTGGTCTTGACCGCCTCATACAGCGTGAGCGGCAGCGACGTCGCCACGCAGTTGCCGAACCGGTCCAGGGTTATCACCACCTGGTCGTCGTCGATTCCGTTGCGGCGAAGTGCCCGAAGCGCCAGCAGGCTCGCCTGGTGTGGCAACACCAATTTGATCGACCCCGGCGACTTGGAAAGGCCCGGACGCAGGCGCTCGAGGAAATCGTCCTGATGCTGCCGCGCCAGACGGTAGACCTTTGGGCCGGCCATCGAGAACAGGTTGTCCTCGGGGCGGGTCTCGGGATTGGCCGGATGCAGCCGCGAGCCGCCGCCGCGGATCTCGGTCAGATGCGCTCCGACGCTATAGGTTTCGAATCGCGCCCGCTGGACCATGCTGGCCTCGCCCTCGGGCGTTCGCGACACCACGACTGCGCTTGCCGCATCCCCGAACAGTGCCGCGCTTTCCGGATCGTTGAAGTTGAGTGCCACTGACGCGACGTCGGAACTGACTATGAGGATATTCTTGTAGCGATTCACCGTCAGCATGACCGCGGCCAGATCCATTGCCAGCAGGAACGAGAGGCAGGTGATATGGACCGACATGCACGCGACGCCCGACTTGCCGAGGCCGAGCTCGCGCTGGATGAGGGCGGAGTTGTCGGGGATCGTTTGTTCCGGTGTTCCGGAAGCGCAGAGAATAAGGTCGATGTCGCTGAGGTTGAGGCCGGCATCCTCTATCGCTTCTCGCGCCGCCTTCGCTCCCATATAGGAGTTGCTCTCACGCGGCCCGACCCAGCGGCGTTCCTTGACGCCGGTGTGCCGTTCGATCCAGCCGGGCTTTATCCCGCAAAGGCGCTCGACTTCACTGCTTGGCACCACCCGCTCGGGCAGATAGCGCCCGACGCCGAGGATCTTCATCGGCAAGCTCATCAGTTTACAGTCCCCCTGGGCTCCCCGGTCTCCAACCATGCCCTAGGGCAATGTGCGGGTACGATTCGAATGTCCGGCCACTCCGCATGCAACTGTCTGAGCTTACTGTAAGTTTCATCCTGAGCCTTTTTGTCGACCGCCAGCAGGCGGTGCGCTCCCCCTCGGTAGCTGCTCGCTTCGATGGCGGCAAGGTTCCAACAAGCGTCTGCAGCCAAAAACAAAACCTCCCCGTCCGACTCGCGGCGAACGAAGGCAGCGAGCTGGCCGGGGGCATGTCCAGGCACGTCAACCAACCGGATCGATCCGTCGCCAAACAAGTCGAGGCTCGCGTCAAAAACGGAGATTGGCGGGCCGTCCGGATCGGGCAGCAATTTCAAGCGCCCCGCAATATCGTCCGGCAGGTGGTCGGGCAAGAGGCGCGCCTTGACCGCCGACAGCCCCCGGCGATCTCGAACGTCCGCCCAAGCCCGCCAGGAGCAGATAATCGGAATGTCGGGGAAGTCCCGGAGCCCGCCGAAATGGTCGGGGTCAAAATGCGACAAGACAACGGCTTTGACCTCCGAGGGATCGTATCCGAGGGCGCCCAATTGCGAGACGGCGGCGTCGTCACCGGTGATCTCGGCGGGCGTGACATAGCGCATGATCCGCCACGGGAACCTCCTGGTCGCGGCGAAAAATCGCGGGGCGTACCCGGTATCCCACAACAAAAGGCCCTCCTTCGGATGTTCGATGATCGCGAAGAGGGCGGGAACGGGCATCCATCTCCAACCGCCGCCAGGCTGGAAGGTGAAGGGACGAACCCACGCCCGGCCGGCCGACCTGACCCTGACCTTGAGCGGCGGCAAATCAGTCGGCGAAACGGGCGCCTTCACCGGTCGCGGCGCCATCGGCTTTACGGCCGGGGCCCCCGGAAACGCCTCCTCGATACCGTCTCTCAACGTGACGACGGGCCTGTAGCCGAGGTCACGGCGTGCGGCGCTGATGTCGTAGGTTTGGGACAGGCCTAGAATACCGGCAGTATAAGTCGTCAGCGGCGGCTCGCCGGGCAGCCGGAATACACGCCAGATCCATTCCAGGACCCGCGCCGCGCGCATCGCCCTGCCGATCGGAATCGTCCGGGAGGGAGGCTTGAACCCGGATCGCGCGACAACGTCCCTGATCACATCCCAGATCCGGACATCCTCGCCGCCGGTGACGACGTAAGTGTTGCCAACCGCCTTGTCGCTCTTCAGCGCGAGCAAGATTGCGGCGACCACGTCGCGGACATGGGTGAGGTTGGTGACTGTGTCCCCGTCACCGATGACGGGTAGCCGATTCTTCGATGCCGCCTTGAGGAGTCGCGGGAAGATCGCAGTGTCGCCTGGGCCGTAAATGGCCTTGGGGCGCAATATGACCGTCTCCAATCCCGACGCGTCCGCCGCGACCTGATGCACGCGCTCCTCCCCTAGTCGCTTCGTCTCGGAATAGACCGACACATGCTGGTCTGG
>CAYOBK010000269.1:0-1909 GCA_964402275.1 uncultured Bauldia sp. | reverse complement strand
CCGCTTATATACCGAGGACGGCGCGACATTCCTCAACCTCACGACGCTGGTCGGGATCGACCGGCGCCGGCCGACATTGTCGCCGCTCAGCTTCGTGCTCGTCGGCAACAAGGTGGCGACGGTACGTTACGAGGATTCACTGGCGTTCCGGCAATTCCTGGCGCGCGCGACCAAGACGAAAGCGGGGCGCATCACTGCGCCCGGCATCGTCATGCATCTTACCGAATCGATCATCGACCGCGCCGCCGACGTGGTCGAGAAGGTCGGCGCCGAGATCGACCGGATCAACAACGAGGTCTTCAAGCGCGACGGACGCGCGCCCGCCGGCGCGGGCCTCGCCCGGAAGCGCCAGCTCTCCGAGTATCTCGAAGCGATCGCGTTCCAGAACGACATCGTGTCGAAGAGCCGCGAGGCCTTGGTGTCGATCGAACGGATGATCCAATATGTGTCCGGTGCGGAAATCGGCTGGCACGAGCAGAAGCCCGACCGCGACCGCTTGCAGCTGATGGCGCTCGATATCCGCTCGCTGACCGACCAGCTGAGCTTCCTGTCGAGCCGCGCGACGTTCCTCCTGGAAGCCACGCTCGGTCTCATCTCGGTCGATCAGAACGACGTCATCCGCGTGCTCACCGTGTCGGCGACGATCCTCCTGCCGCCGACGCTGATCGGCACGATCTACGGCATGAACTTCGCCTCGATGCCGGAGCTCGACTGGAGCTTCGGCTACCCGCTGGCAATCGGCCTGATGATCGGCGCGGCGCTCATTCCGTATCTCATCCTCAAGCGCAGAGGATGGTTCTAAGGAGCGGGGCGTCGGCGTCGTTCCCGTCCTTGCCTCTTGCCGCCTTCGCCTTTAGCAAGGGCGACCGTCGTTCGGCCCGCGGATGAGGTCGGCGACCTTGGTGGAGGCGAAACGGGCGTGGGCGTGGTCATCATCGGCGGCGGGCATGGCGGCTCGCAGACCGCCGCGAGCCTACGCAGCGAGGGCTATGACGGCCCGATCACGCTGGTTTCAGCCGACAGCGAAATCCCGTATCAGCGGCCGCCGCTTTCGAAGACCTACCTCAAGGAGCCGGAGAAGGGGCTGCAGGAACTCCGGCCCGAGGCCTTCTACGGCAGCCACGACATCGACCTCAGACTGGCGACGACGGCGCTGTCGATCGATCGGCACCTCCGGACCGTCTCGCTCGGCGACGGCAGCGAAATCGGCTTCGAGCACTTGGTGCTGGCGGTCGGTTCACGGCCGCGGATGCCGCCGATCGCCGGCACCGGCCTCGATGGCGTGTTCCTCCTGCGTGATGCCGCCGACGCGCGCCGCATCCACGATGCTTTCGTCAAGGCCGAATCCGTGGTCGTCATCGGCGGCGGATTCATCGGCCTCGAAATCGCTGCCACCGCGCGCCAGCTCGGACGCAATGTCACGGTGGTCGAGGCGGTGGACCGGCTGATGGGCCGCGTAGTCGCGCCGGAAATCTCGCGGCATTTCCTCGAGCTTCACCGCGGCTGGGGCTCGACGGTGCTCCTCAACGCGCCGGCGGAGGGGATCGTCGGGGACGGCAACGGCAACGTGGCCGCGGTGCAAGCCGGCGGCAGGGAGGTCCCGGCCGACCTCGTGGTCCTCGGCATCGGCGTCGTCCCCAATGTCGAACTCGCGCGCGACGTCGGGCTTTCGATCGACAACGGTATTCTGGTCGGCCCGAACCTGGCGACGGACGATCCCAACATCTTCGCCATCGGCGATTGCGTTACTTTCGACGAAATCTCGATCGGCCGGAGGATCCGGCTGGAGTCGGTGCAGAACGCCGTCGACCAGGGGAAGGCCGTTGCCAGGACGATCGCCGGCAAGGGCGGACCCCACCGCGCCGTGCCTTGGTTCTGGTCCGACCAGCAGGACGTCAAACTGCAGATG
>CAYOBK010000268.1:0-6315 GCA_964402275.1 uncultured Bauldia sp. | reverse complement strand
CTCGCCGGGGCCGATCTCACCTTCGCGACATTGCACGACGCGAACCTGTCCGGGGCCGACCTTTCCGGCGCCATCCTCGTCGACGCGAATATCAACCTCGCCGACCTTCGCCGGGCCAATCTCTCGGGGGCCGACTTGACCCGCGCCCTCGCCTACGGCGCGCGGTTCGACCTCGCCGATTTGTCGAATGCGGTCATGGTCGAGTTGAAGGGGCAGACGTCGGAGATGACCGGCGCCAACCTCACCGGCGCCAACCTCCGCGGCGCGGACTTGCGCCTGGCGCGCGCCGCCCGCGCGGATTTTTCCGGCGCCGACCTCGCCTATCTCCGGGCGGACAGGATGCACGCCCGGGCGGCGAACTTCACCGGCGCGGTGCTCTACTACTCGACGCTGTTCGAATCCGAGCTTGCCGCCGCCGACTTCACGGAAGCCGATCTCCGGCTTGCCGACCTCTACCGCGCCGACATGACCGGCGCGGCGTTGGTACGGACGGACCTCAGCGGGGCGAGGCTGCTGCAGGCGCTGCTGGCCGACGTCAACCCCGTCGACTGTGTCTGGAACGAAACGATCCTGCCCGACGGGACGATCTTCCCACCGCCGGACTAGGCGACTTCGCGCCGGTTCATTCGATGTTCAGCGTGGAACCCGCCGGTCCGAAGCCGATCTGGTAGACTTCCGCCAGCGTGGAACTTTCGAACTGCCCCACCGTCAGCTGGTTGGTCACCGGGTCGCGCGCCAACTGCCCCGGCTTCCGGTAGAACCTCGTGCGGAGGATGTAGCGAACGCCGTTCGCCCCGTCGATCCGGTCGCAATTCAGCTTGATATGGGCGTTCCCGACCTCGCCTTCGCCGGGCGCCAGCGGCACGTTCACGCAATCCGTGTCAGGATTGATGCTGAACTGGGCGCCGAGAAACGGCCCGAGCAGGTAGTGGTCGTCGCGCACCCGGATCGCCGCCAGCTCGAAGAAATCGTCTTTGGTGAAGTCGCGCCGCGGATCGGTAATCAGGCGCACGCCGCGCAGGACGCCGTCGGCGTCGAACAGTGCTGACGTCACCACCGGAAAATCCTTGTCGATCGTCCCCACGAACCGTCCGACCCGCGGGTCGTTGAGGGCGCGCAGAATGTATTCGGCCTCGTCGTCATATTCGAAATAGACTTCGTAAAGGCCGTTCCCGTCGGGTTGGCACAGATTGTACTCATGCCATCCCGCAAGCGGCCGCAGCGGCGGGCCGCCATTGCTGCCGCAGGAATAATCCTTGAACTCGATCCAGGCCGGCATTTCCTCCAGCGGCGCACCGAGCCTGAGGTCCCAAATCGTCAGGCGATCGGCCTGCGCGATCGCCGGCGTCGCGGCCAGGATGGCGCCAAATATCAGGCCGGCACCGGCCCACCTCATCAGGCGAACAGTCGTCTTTCCGTTGTCCATTCCCAAGCCTTCGCCGGCAGTCTCGGACAATGCCGCTTGACGAACGAGCGGCCGGGGGAAACCCCCGGCCGCCCGCATTCCAGCGATCGCTCCGGATCAGTCCTGATCGAGAGCGAACACGAACAGGTATTCGCTGTGCTGATAGTCGGTGAAGCGGATCGGATGCACATGCAGTCCCGAAGTCTGGAAGGCGATATATTGCCGTCCGTTGACCGCATAGCTGATGGCCGGAGCCTTCAGCGGCGTTCCGACGTTGAACCGCCACAGGACCTGCAGCGTCTGGTCGTCGAGAGCGACGATCTCGCCGTCCGTCATGGGCACGAAGATGAGACCGCCGGCCGTCGCGAGAACGCCGGAGCGGATCTCGAGGTCGGTGTTCAGCTTCGCGACCACCTGGTTGGTGACCACGTCGACCGCGGTGATGGCGCCGTAATAAAGGTCGGACGTCCATTCACGGCCTTGGAGGGTCCCCTGCCCGGCCGGCGGCGGGTTATCGGCCAGCTGGCCGCCCGTCTCCGAGTAGCAGCCCTCGGTCGCCGCCATATAGGCGATATGCGTCACCGGGTTGTAGGCCGGCGGCTGATGCGCCGCACCGCCATGCCAGGTCGGGCACGCCGTCTCCCAGTCGTCGCCGCGCAGCGTGCGCGTCGCCGGGACGTATTGCTGGACCGCAAGGTTCGGGTCGTACTCGACCGGAAGGCCGGTCTTCTCGTCGATCCCCGCCGTCCAGTTGAGCTCGTTCACCCACTGATTTGCGTTGATGAACTCACCCGTGTAGGCGTCCCAATTGTAGTAGAAGCCATTGCGGCCGAAGTGGCCGACCACATGGCGCATTTCGCCGGCGATTTCGATGTCGTAGGTGAAGTTGACGCCGTTTTCGTCATAGTCCCACGAATCGTTCGGCAGCAGCTGGAAGTACCACTCCATCGCTCCGGTCTCGACGTTGAAGGCGATCGTCGAGTCGGTGAAGAGGTTGTCGCCCGGCCGGAACTCCGGATCGTAGGTCGGGACCGGATTGCCGGTACCCCACATCACATAGCGGGTCACCGGATCGTAGGTGCCGGTGGTCCACATGCCGCCGCCGCCGCGGGTCCAGGCCGTCTGCGCTTCGTCCTGCCAGGTCTCGGCGCCGGGCTCGCCCGGGGCCGGGATCACGTAGGTGCGCCACAGCTCCTGCCCGGTGAACGGATCGACCGCCGCCAGCCAGCCGCGGGTGCCGCCGTCGCCGGTCGCGTTCGCCACCATGCAGCGGTCCTCGATGCACAAGGGCGCCGCATTGAAACGCTCGCGTCCGCCATACTCGGTCGCCGTCGCCATCTGCATGTCCCAGGCGATCTCGCCGGTATCGCGATCATGCGCGACCAGGCGGCCGTCTTGCAGCGGGTTGATGATGTAGCGGCCGTAAAGCGCAATGCCGCGCGTCGCCGACCCGTTGCCCTCATGCTCGATCTCCGGATCGGAGATCCAGATGAGATCGCCCATCGACGGATTGCGAAGGTCGATCTTGAACACCCGCTGCCACGACGAGACGGCGTACATTATGCCGTTGTCGACCATCGGCGCCGCCATGATGTTGCCGCCGTTGTTGCCCGTGACGTCGGGCGCGCCGCCGAGCGACATTGCCCACACCATTTCGAGATTGGCGACGTTGTCGCGGTTGATCTGTTGCAGCCGCGAGTAGCGGTACCCTTGGACGTTCTGGAACGGCAGCAGCCAGTTTTGCGGTTCGTTGTCCGCATTGAGCAGCCGCTCGTTTGACCAGCCGGGCGTGAAGTTCGGCTGGACCTGCGCCTCGGCCGGCATCGCCACTGCCAAGGCTATCCCGGCAACGCCCAAATAGAGCGCACCACGATATTTGTTCTTTACTGATTTCATGCTTTGTCTCCCCTCCGAGGGATAACGAACTATTGTCGTTGTTTTCCTCTATTACTCCGCAACCATTCGCGCGATATTTGTAATAATCAACTTCAGACCTGACTACCGATCGCGAAGGGTCAAGTTGCTCTCGGACTGAGCGTCCGAGGCCTCGGACTATGTCATACCTCGCCAGAAATTCCAGCAGAAATCAGCCCCCGGTTGAGGAAGGCCGGATCGCGCTCGGCGCGTCTTCTCGGTGACGTGGCGCGCTTGAGCGCCGGTGACTGCGGGACGGTGCAGAACTTGTCCCGCGCGGCGGCCTACGGCCGATCGAGGAAGATGCCCTCGGCGGCGCGATGTTCGGCCGGGTGCTGGAATTCGCCCTGCCAGAGGCCGATCGCTTCCGTCTGCGCCGCTGCTTCCGCCGCGACATAGTCGAGCGTCTCGTCGCGCTTGGCGAGCGCGAAGCCGGCCCGCGTCAGCGCCTCGGCGACGTTCGCGCCTGCAACGAAACAGGTGCCGAGCCACCGCGCGAGATAGTCGGGTTCACCCGTCAGCTCGCAGGTCACATCCGCGACGCCGATGATGTTCTCCAGCGCGCGGACCGCCGCGGCGTAGCAGGCCCATGGCACGCCGTCGATCACGCATCTTTGGGTCCGCTCGACCGACTCGACGCCGAAGAGAAAGACGTAGGTCTGGCCGACCTGAAGCGTGTCGGCGTTCACCGCACGCGCCGGACCGGTGACTACCGGCGGAGGTTCCTGCGCCTCGGCCTTGGACGACGCCACCGCCGCGCCCAGCCCGATCGCGATCATGAGCTTGAAGGCAACCCTCATCCGCAACCCCGCGGCGGCAAAACCCCCGCGCGGGGGCCGCGACTTTTCCTTACCGATCCGATCATGTTACAGGAGCGACCAAGTATATGCCAACGTGAAAGCCACCGGAGTTCCCGTGCGGGCCCGTCGAAAAAGCATCATCGGCGCATTGATCATGGCGGTGCCGGCAATGGTTGCCGCGCCGGGTCCCGCCGCGCTGGCCGATGAGGCGCTGTTCGAGGTTGATTTCACCGGAGCGGCGATGGTGCCGCCTGTCGACACCGCGGCAACCGGTTTCGTCCGCGCCGTTTACAATACCGAGACGCGCGAAGTCGTCTGGCTGGTCACCTATGCGGGCCTATCCGGCGCTGTGACGTCGATCCGCCTTCATGGTCCCGCCGACGCCGGCGAGACGGGCGACACGATCATGACGCTGGGAGGCAATCTCGCCAGCCCGATCGTCGGCGGCAGCTCGCTGAGCGTCGCCGCCGGTGATACCCTGATGGCCGGGCTCCTCTATATGGTGATCTGCACCGGCGCCTATCCGGACGGCGAGATCCGCGTCCAGTTTACCAACGCGGAGATCGATCCGGCCGGCAGCATGGAATAGGCGCCGGCCGGCTTCGCCCGGCTTGGTCTCCGTCAGTGTCCGTGCGGATGCAGCATGCCGTCGGCGGCGCCGACGAGAACGTGGATCGGCAGCTCGCCGAGCGCGGCGAAGGTCAGCGTGATCTCGATCTCGGCGCCCTCCTCGAGGTTCGCCGTCAAACCGCGCAGGGCAAGGGCAAGACCGCCTGGATCGAATTCGAACTCGCCCGCCGGAATCTCGATCGGCCCGATCACGGTTGTGCCGATCTCGGCGCCGGCCAGCGTCAGGCCGACGATCTCCACCGACGCCGCGGCCGCGGTGGTCGCCGCCACCAGCGTATCGGCCGGGCCTTCGTTCATCGTCTCGAAGAACACCAGCGTGTCCGCCCCCGCGGCCGCGGCCCGGGTCCACGGATCCGCGACCGTCAGACCGCCGATGGTGAAGACCTCGTCCTCGTGTTCCTCCGCCTCCTGCGCACCGGCGGAGGCGGCGATCAACGCCGCCCCGAGTGCCAAACCCGCTGCCCGAATAGCCTGCATCGACCCGTCTCCCTTCTTGTTGTCTCGCCGACAACGCCACTCGCCGCCTCGGCGGGCCGAACCATACGTTATAACATACGATAACACAATGCCGTCCGGGCCTGTTTGGAGCGCCGGAGGGGGCATGCAGCCGCCCCTGCATAAGGAAGGAAGAGGTCAGGTTCCCCGCAGGGCCTCGACGACCGGCCGCCTGTAGAGAAGCGCCGCCGGCAAGAGCGCGAGGATGGCGCCGACGGCCGTCAGCATCAAGGCGAGGAGGATCTCCGGCCCGCCGATGCCGGTCGACATCGCGATGCCGCTGGCGTCGCTGAAAATCCGCGAGACGACGCGCACCATCAGCGCTGCGACGCCGAGGCCGAGAATACTGCCGGCGGCGATGAGGCCGAAGCTGAAGGTCCAGGCGACGGCGAAGATGTAAAGCCGCGAGGCACCGAGTGCCCTGAGCACCGCAAATCGCTGCCGGTAGAGGCGCATCAGCATGAGGATCCCGGCAAGTATCGCGGCGACGAGCAGCACCTCCGTCGCGATCGCGAGGCCCGTCATCACGATCCGGACGTCGCCGAGAAGTTCGTAGAGATTGACGAGAACCTCCGCCGGGAAGAAGCCCATCGTGTCGAGCGTCCGGTATTCGCTGCGAAGGCCGTAGGCGGCGGCGAGCGTCGCCGGCTTGATCACCGCCGCCGGAATCCCCGGCATCGTCTCGAGATCGTATGGCGGCCCGATCGGCACCGGGTCGGCGTCGCCATGGCCGGTACCGAGGCCGTGCACCAGCCAGGTGAATTCGATCGGCGTCAGCACCGCCCGGTCCCACGGCGTGCCGGTCGGCGCCATGCGGCCGACGACGGTGAGCGCCTGGCCGTGAACCGTGTCGTCCTCCTCGCCGGGAATCCCGTGCCCGACATGGAACTCGTCGCCGATGGCGAGCGGCGAGGCCGCGCCAATGACCGCTTCGTTGATCGCGGCGAAGACGCGCCCCTCTACCAGCTCGCCGCCAGAGAGGTGAGTGATGAACGGCGCGATCGTGCCGACGACCGGATTGCCCTCGTAATTGTCGCCGAAGCCGATCGGCGCGACGAAATCGGCGCGGCT
>CAYOBK010000267.1:0-2303 GCA_964402275.1 uncultured Bauldia sp. | reverse complement strand
CGACGGTCTCGGCGATGTCGACCTCGGAGAGCTCCAGCTCCATGATGCCGGCGTCGATGGTAGCGAGATCAAGGATGTCGTTGACGATCGCCAGCAGCGCGGCGCTCGACGACATGATGTAGCCGGTGTATTCGCGCTGCTTGTCATTGAGCGGTCCGACGCCCGGCTCGGCCAGCAGCTGCGCGAAGCCGATGATGTTGGTGAGCGGCGATCTCAACTGGTAGGAGACGTGCTGGACGAAGGCAGTCTTGAGCGTGGCGGCCGCCTCCAGCGCCTCGTTGCGCTCGACCAGGGCGCGGGCGACTCTTGCCGAATCGGTGACGTCGACGAAGGTAATCATGGTCTGGCCGCCCGGCAGCGGCACGGCGGCATAGTCGATCGCCATTCCATCGGCGCGCTCGAGCCGGCCGGAAATGCTGGGTCGGTTGTCGTCGACGCCGGCGACCGCGGCCGTGAGACGGTCCCAGATGCCGGCGTCGCCCGGCCGCCGACAGGCGGCGGCGATTTCGGAGATATGCGGATGGAACGCAAGACGGCCCGAATCGAGCTCCCAGATCGCGGCAAAAGCCGGATTGTTGAGACGAAGGCGGCCGTCCGAGCCGAACACGGCGACGCCTTCGGCGAGGTGGTCAAGGGTCTCGCCCTGGACCCGGATCAAGGCGTTGTAGCGGCTTTCGAGATCCAGCCGTTCGGTGACGTTCTCGTAGATCCAGATCATGCCGCCCTGGGGCTGGGGATTGGCGATGACCCGCAGGGTCTGCCCTTCCGGCAGGTGCCAGAGATGCTCGCGCGCCTCGAGGGAACGGTAGGCGGCGAGGAGGTCCGCTTTCCAGCCGCGGAAGTCGGCCTGTTCCGGCAGTTTCCGGGTCGCCCGGAGCCGGTCGAGAATGGCGCCTTCGTCCGGCATCGACTCGAGGAACGCTGCGTCGAGGCCAAACAGCGCCCGATAGGCGGCGTTGGAGGACCGGAGGCGCCGGTCCGGGCCGAAGATGGCGACCGCGGTCGCGAGCTGGTCGAGCGTCCGCGCGTGGAAGTCCACGAGCCGCTGCATTGCAGACTGCGATGATTCGACGGCGGTGACGTCAACCGCCATGCCGGCGCTGCCGCTATCGAGCGTTACATCGGTGATGTCGAACAGATTGCGCTCGCCGCGCGAGACAATACTGAGGCGCCGGTTGAACACGGCGTCCTTGGCGTGCGTGGCGGCGATTGCATCGCGCGCCGGCGTATCGAGGAACTCGACTTCCGATACGAGGGCCGAATCGCGGTCGGCCGCCTCGACCGCCGCGACATAGGCGGTATTGACCCAGACGAGCCGCCCGTCACGGTCGCGGACCCAGGCGGGTATGGGCACGATGTCGAGCGTCGCCTTGAGGGCCGAGAGGTGCGCCGCCGCCGCCCGGTGCTGCGTCTCGAGCGTTGCCAGCGCCAGGCGGTCGCCGGTCAAGTCGCGGAACCGGACGACGGCGCGTCCTCCCACGGTTCGCCCTGTGGCCTCGACATAGGTTCCGGCCTGCGTCTTGAGCGCGGCGGTGAAGCTCTCGCCACGCTCACGCAGACGCTCCAGCGAACGGTCGAGTTCCGCGGCGGACTTCGCGGCCATCCACTTGCCGAAGGCAATGAACTGGTTGCGGTCGCTGGGGACGCCGGCCGTGGGCGGCAAATCGCCGATCACCTCCGGCCCGGCATTGCGGGCGTCCCAGACGACGAGCCGGCGGTCGTCGACATCGAGAAGGCTTTCAGCCCGATCAGCGCTGTCCCTCAGCGCCGCAACCTGCTGGCGGAGAAGGACATTTTCGGCTTCGGTTCGGGTGCGGGCGCGGATCAGCGCGATGGCGCAAATGACGGCAAAAGTGAGCGTGCCGACCAGGGCGGCGAGGAGGACGATCTCATCAGCGCCGAAAGGGCCGGTCGTCATATTTGTCGCCTGGGCGGACGCGCCGGATGTCAGCGCGATGGACACGGCAAAGGCCGACAGTCCCGCGATGGCAGCGCCCACCGGCGCCACCCTTGCTCGCGATGGCCTTCCTTCTCGCCGCAGCAACGCAGCTGGCCCCCGCCGTGCGTTACGGAAAATCGCCTCCGCCCTGCCCGTGGCGGACGCGAATCAATTCACTGTAGCGGCAAGCCGAATCGGCATGAACCCCGATCGTCGGGACCGGGGCCCGAGTTGGACGCCGTGTGTTATCGCGGCAACTACGGCATGAACCCGAAAAGTGGGGCCCGGTTTTCGGACAAGATCATGCCTCGCTGAGGAGATAGAGCGGGATGCGATCAGATTGGTCGCATCGCGCTCTAGTAGC
>CAYOBK010000266.1:0-5231 GCA_964402275.1 uncultured Bauldia sp. | reverse complement strand
ACGGCACGATCCGCGGCGCGACCCCGGTGAGTTCGGCAAGCACCGCCATGGCCGGAACCGGCTTCTCGCCGAGGCCGGTGCGCAATGCATTGTGATGCGTGAGGAGCCGGTCGATCTTCGCCGGCAATTCGTCGGGCGCCGCGAGGTCCGTCACGCGGATGGCGCGGCGGCCGACCTTGTCTTCGTAGGCGGGGCCGATGCCGCGCCGCGTCGTTCCGATCGCGGTCCCCGATTTGTCGGCGGCGGTCTCGCGGAGCGCGTCGAGATCGCGGTGGAGCGACAGGATCAGCGGCGCGTTGTCGGCGACGGCGAGCCGGTCCGGCGTCACCTGGATTCCCTGTTCCGCCAGCCGGTCGATCTCGGCGATCAGCGCATGCGGGTCGATCACCACGCCGTTGCCGATGATCGAGAATTTGCCGGCCCGGACGACGCCGGACGGGAGGAGGCTGAGCTTGAAGGTTCGGTCGCCGACGACGAGCGTGTGGCCGGCATTGTGCCCGCCCTGGAAGCGGACGACCACCTCGGCGCGTTCGGAGAGCCAGTCGACGATCTTGCCCTTGCCCTCGTCGCCCCATTGCGATCCGACGACGACGACATTCGGCATGGGCTTAAGGTCCGGTTCCGGCGGGTGGATGGGAGGCGCGAAGGCGGCCCCTCATACACCACCCGGGACGGAGGCGGCAAAGGCGGGGTATACCGCAATGCTCTCCCTTCTCGCCTCCCCCTGGAAGGGGGAGGTCGCGACGCGAGAGCGTCGCGGGTGGGGGTCTGCGCGGCGGTCACTTCACCCCACCCCGCCTTTCGGCGTCAACCCTCCCCTTCCAGGGGAGGGTGTTGGATTCAGTGTCGGAACGCCGATGTCCAGATTGGTTCATCCCCGCGGAGCCGGAGACCTAGAGTGAAAGCAATCCTCCGATCCTCGTCACCGCCGGACTTGATCCGGCGGTCTATGAGGCCGGGCAGCATGGATTGCCGGGTCAAGCCCGGCAATGACGAACAGAGTTGGGCTGTTCGAATGAGCTCGCGTCGTTCCGGGCGAAGGCGAAGCCTGAGACCCGGAACCTCGAGCGCGAGGTTCCGGCTCGGCCCTGCCGCCGGCCGAAACGACGAATCGCATTTATCCGTTCGTCCCCGCGGAGGCGGGGACCCAGGGGCCGCCGGGTCTGCGCCCGTTGTTCTGGGTTCCCGCTTTCGCGGGAACGAGCGGATCGAATGGCTCACGCCCACCGTCGTTCCGGGCGAAGGCGAAGCCTGAGACCCGGAACCTCGGGCGCGAGGTTCCGGCACGGCCTTGCGGCCGGCCGGAACGACGAACCCCGCTTTGCTACTCCGCGCCGTAGACGACGATGTCGGCCGGCCAGGAGACGAGATAGGCGTGCGTGATCTCCCGGTCCTCGCCCGGTTCGTACTCGTAGCTCCAGGCGACGACGCCGCGGCGCCCGTCGATGTCGGTCTCGGTTGGCTCGGTCGATTGCGGCAGCACCTCGACCGTGATCCGCTCGTCGTCGGAAAAGGGCACGCGGTCGACGATCGTGATCTCGATCGGCCGCGAATGGCTGTTCACGATCGCCGCCAGATATTCGACCTCGACGAACTGGATCCGCGTGAGGAGCCCGCGCTGCCCGGTCTGGCGGTTGACCACCGTCCACGTGACGCGGACCTGGTCGTCGGGCCCGAAGCCGAGTTCAACCTCGTCGCCCGGTTGGGTGAAGGCGAGATTGCCGGTGCCGACATAGGCGCCGTCGCGGAACAGCGTCACCCGTCCGGCGAGAATCGGCGCGTCGGAGTCGATGGTGAAGGCGGCCGTCAGAAACGCCTGTTCGGAGAAGCGCGGCGCCGCCTCGACGAAGAGCCGCGCGTCGGCGATCTCGGTCGCGATCTGCACCGACCGCGCGCCGCCGCCGCTGTCGACCGACACCGGGATCGGGATGATGTAGTCGGCCTTGAAGTCGCCGAAATCGGCGACCGCCTGCAGCGTCGGAACCGGCACCGGCGCCGGCGGAGCGAACCCCCCGGCCACCGCGTCGGCCGCCTCGGCGGCCGGGGCGGCGACCCGCCCGATCGGTCCGCCGATGCCGATCTGCGCGGCTCCGACCGTCGGCGCCTCGGTGCCGCCCGCCGGCCGGCTGGTGGAGAGCGTCAACGCGACGCCGGTCCAATCCTCGCCGGTGTTCTGGACGATCTCGGCGCGCCGCACCAATTCGACCGACGGCTCCGCGGTGTCCGTGCCGGTGGTCAGCATCGCGTCGTAGATCGGCGCCCAATAGGCGTTGCCGACCTGGTAGGTGAGCGCCAGTTCGAGTTCGGTCTCGGCGGTTGCCGCAACGTCGATGAGGATTTCGTAATGCGCCGGCACGGTCGGCAGATTGGCGAGCTCCTCAACGAGGCGTCCGATCTCCGCTTCGATGTCGCGCTGTTCGAAGGCGATGCGCCGCAGCTCAGCCTGCAGGTCGGCCAGCCCCTCGCCGATCGCCTGCCACGCGGCGGCCCATTGATCGATGCCGCCGCCCTGGTCGCCGAGGAACTGGGCGAAGCCCGCCGGCCCCTCCTCGATCAGATTGGCGATGAACTGCCGCTGCGCCTCCAGCGCCAGTTTGTCGTCGCCGAGGACCAGGAGCCGGTCGCGAAGGTCCTCGATCGCCTCGACGATCCGCGTCCGCGCCGGGTCCTCCTCGTCGGTCTCGCCGCGGCGGACGACCACCGACTGGATCGTCGCGGTGTCGCCGCCGAAGCCTTCGACCCGGATCGACGAGGTATCGATGCCGACCGGCACATTGTCGATGATCACCACCGAACCGCCCGCGGGCAGCGTGAGGGGGGCCGCGCGCGTCACCGCCGCCCCTTGCGGATAGACGATCACCGAACGGACCGGCGCATCAACGGCAATATCGTCGGCCGAAGCCGGCACCGCCAGCGCGGCGAGGCCGGCAAAAGCCGCCAAGGCAATAGCTCGCATAATGGAAAATCCTCCGAATAAAGGCGCCCCTTGGGGCGGCGTCATAACCCGCCATTGCGGCAAAGACAGGCCGGGCCGCGCGGGAGCGGTGCCGTGAGAAGCGGCGACCGGGCGCCCGAGACGGGCGAGACGGCTGTCGGGGGATCAGCCGGTCTGCTCCGGACACCGGTCGCCGAAATCCGCTACAACGCCCCTCACCCGGCTCAGGCTTCGCCTTCGCCCTCCCTCTCCCCGCCCGCGGGGAGAGGGAAGCGAGCGCCAGCGAGCAGGGCGAGGGGCAGGCCCGGTGCGAGGCGGTCCGCTGCCATACCGGCTTCTCCGCTAGTCCGTCCCGGGTTATCCTTGCCGCAATTCGGCCGCAACACTTGACTTCGCTCGATCGGCCGACAGCGGCGCGAGGTGGCCCGATGCGTCGACTTGCATCAAAGCTGATAGTGGCCGGCTCGCTGGCGGCGGGACCGATGGCGCTCGCGCAGGAGGAACTGCGCTGGATCGTCGACGCCGCGCCGCCGGATTACGCCTCGCTGCTCTACGCCCTGCCTCAGAGCGATTTCATCGCTCTCGGTTTCGATTGCGTCGGCGGCCGCGAGGGGATCGGGATCAGTTTCGACCACCGGCCCGAGGGCGCGGTCGACGGCATGACGTTCACCATGGAGCTTCTGTCGGCGGCCGGGACCCTCGTCGTCGAAGCGACCGGCTTCACCCTCGAACTTTCGGGCGCATACATCTTGAGTGGGGCGACGCCGTTCGCCGGCCCGCTGCTGCCGATCCTGTCCACCGGGAACGGCCTCACCATAACGGTCGGCGGCGGCACCCAAAACTTCCCGCTCCCCGACGCCGAGGCGCTGATGTCCTTCATCGCCGCCTGCCGGGCGATCACCTGATCGCAGCGTCGCGCCGCTCCGTCAGAACCTGAGCCGCTTCGCTTGCAGCACGCCGTCGACCGCTCTCACCTTATCCAGCACGCCTTCGGTGAGTTCCTGGTCGACGCCGATGAGCGCGATCGCGTCCTCGCCGGCCGCGCTCCGCCCGAGATTGAAGGTGGCGATGTTGACGCCCTCCGCCCCGAGCGCCGTTCCGAGCCGGCCGATGAAGCCCGGCCGGTCGAGATTGGTGACGTAGAGCATCTCCGGCAAAAGCTCGGCCTCCATGTTGATGCCCTTCACCTGGATGAGCCGCGGCCGTCCGCCGCTGAACACGGTGCCGGCGACCGAGCGCTCGCGCCGCTCGGTTTCCACCGTCACCCGGATATAGCCCTCATAGGCGCCCTGATGTTCGCGGCGCACCTCTTCCACCTGGATGCCGCGTTCGCGCGCCATCACCGGCGCCGAGACCATGTTGACCGACTGCAGCAGCGGCTTCAGGAAGCCGGTGAGCACCGCCGCCGTCAGCGCCCTTGTGTTCATTTGCGCCGCGTTGCCTTCGTATTCGACGCGGATCTGCCGGACGCCGGTCTCGGTGAGTTGGCCGGCGAACGAACCGAGCTGGTCGGCGAGCGTGACGAACGGCGTCAGCCGCGGCGCTTCCTCGGCGGTGATCGTCGGCATGTTGTGCGCGTTCGCGACGGCGCCGTCGATCAGATAGTCTGACATTTGCTCGGCGATCTGGATGGCGACGTTCTCCTGCGCCTCGCTGGTCGAGGCGCCGAGATGCGGCGTGCAGACGACGTTCGGCAGGCCGAAAAGCACGCTCTCCGTCGCCGGCTCGGTCGAGAACACGTCGATCCCCGCGCCGGCGATCTCGCCGTTCTTCAGCGCCGCCGCCAGATCCTCCTCGACCACCAGACCGCCCCGCGCGCAATTGATGAGGATCGCGTCGCGCTTCATCTTTTCGAGCGCCGCCGCGTCGATGATGCCGCGCGTCTTGTCGGTGAGCGGCGCGTGCAGCGTCACGATGTCGGCGCGCGCAAACAGCTCGTCGACTTCGACCTTCTCGACGCCGATCTCGAGCGCCCGCTCCTGCGACAGGAACGGATCGTAGGCGATGACGCGCATCTTCAGCCCGATCGCCCGGTCGGCGACCACCGAGCCGATATTGCCGCAGCCGATGATGCCAAGCGTCTTGGCGGTGACTTCCGATCCGAGGAAGCGGTTCTTCTCCCACTTGCCGGCCTGGGTCGAGGCATCGGCGGCGGGCAACTGCCGGGCTACGGCAAACATCAGCGCGATCGCGTGCTCGGCCGTCGTGATCGAATTCCCGAACGGCGTATTCATCACGATGATGCCCTTGGCGGTGGCCGCCGGAATCTCGACATTGTCGACGCCGATGCCGGCGC
>CAYOBK010000265.1:0-5131 GCA_964402275.1 uncultured Bauldia sp. | reverse complement strand
ACAAATCGATTCTGGGGTTACAAGCGCCACAGACGACCCCATTCGTTGGCGTTTCCGCCCCTGAGAGGTACGGCGTGCTGCAGCGACTGCCCGAAGCCCCCACGCCCTCATGCAGCCTCAGGAGCCGCTCCGGGGCAGCCGTCGAATGGCGGGTCGAGGGGGGATTGATGCCCTACCCCGATGCGATCGCGGACATGGAGAAGCGGGTCGCGTCGATCATCGCCGGCCACGCCCCGGAGCTGATCTGGCTGGTCGAGCACCCGCCGCTCTACACCGCCGGCACCAGCGCGCGCGACCAAGACCTTATTCAACCGGACCGGCTGCCCGTGTTCCAGACCGGCCGGGGCGGCCAGTTCACCTATCACGGGCCCGGCCAGCGCGTCGTCTATGTGATGCTCGACCTCGGCGAGCGGGGCCACGACGTCCGCTGCTTCGTGTCCGCCCTGGAGGACTGGATCATCGCGACGCTGGCGGCCTTCGGCGTTGCCGGCGAGCGCCGCGCGGATCGCATCGGGGTATGGGTGCCCGCCGGCAGCGGGCGGCCCGAGGCGAAGATCGCGGCGATCGGCGTCCGTGTCCGCCGCTGGGTGACGTTCCACGGCCTGTCGATCAACGTCGCGCCCGACCTTGGCAACTACGCGGGCATCGTCCCATGCGGCGCCACCGGCTTCGGCGTCACCAGTCTTGCCGATCAGGGCGTCGTCGCGACGATGGCGGAGGTCGACGACGCGCTGCACCTGTCATTCGCCGCCACGTTCGGCGACAAGATCATCTGGCGTCCGGCAGGATCCTGAAGCCTTTCCCGCCCGGATCCGGCGCGAGCTCGCGCAGGACGTCGGTGACCGTTGCGGAAGGCGGGCCCGTCCGACATCGCGCCGCGAGAGCCTCGACGGCATCCTGACCGCCGGCGAGCACCGCCTCCACCGATCCGTCCGCCTGGTTGCGGACCCAACCGCGTAGGCCTGCGCGGCGGGCCTCTCCCGCGAGCCAGTGGCGAAAGCCGACGCCCTGAACCCGGCCGGAGATGACAACGCGGATGGAGGCCAACGGCCCGGTCCGCCTAGGTGGCGGGGGGACGGCCGCCGGAAACCCTGGCGCGGTCGAGCACGAAGGACGCCGCGGCCATTTCGCGCCAGCGTGCCGCGCGCCTTGCCGCCGCATCGCCGTCCTTGCCCCACTGGCCTGCCTGCCAATCCTCATCGATGTGGGCCGCCGCCCAGGCCTCCTCGGCGCTCAACCGCCGATGCGCGACCGACAGCGCCAGGATCGCCGAACCGGTCAGGGTCGTCACAACATGAAGCGCCGCCAGCGGCAGTGCGTCGAAGGCGGCGAGTGCCGCCCCGATCCCGTCAAGGGCTTCGCCCGGCTGATCGATGGGCACGATGCCGATGCCAATGGACAGCCGGGCGCCGAATGCCACTCCGGCCCAGGCGAGGAGCGGATCCCAAGCCGCCGCCTGCCGCCCCGCGAGCTCACCTGGCGCGGTCGCGCGGTAGCAGATGAGATCGTTGCCGGCATAGGCGACAATGTCGCCGCGCGTCGCATCCATTCGCACCGCGACGGCGTCAATCGCCGAGTTGACGATGCGGGTCAGGGGCATCGTGGCGGGGTCGATGAGCTTCTTCTGTGCCGCCCATTCGGCTGCAACGCCATCGGCGAGTTCGCGATCGGCGACGGCGAGGGTCGTCCGGCCGGGGGTCCTCGCCGGATGCACGTCGAGCATGACGACATAGCCGCCATCCGCAGGCGCAACGGAAACGGTCTCGTAGTAGCGCCGCGGCCGCGGTACATGATCGGCGGCCCGGGCCAGATCGAGCGGGTCGGTGCGGCTGATCATTCTTCCACTCCGTCGTTATCGGGCCCGGCCTGTTCGGCGTCGAAGCCAAGCAGGTTCCAGCTCTGCTGCATATGAGGCGGCAACGGCGCGGTGACATCTATCGTTCCGCCCTCGGGATGAGGAACGACGATCCGCCTGGCGTGAAGATGCAACCGGTTCTGAATGCCGCCCGGCAATTTCCAGTCCTTGAGATCGAAATAAAGCGGATCGCCGACGATCGGATGACCGATATGCGCCGCCTGCGTCCGCAATTGATGCGTCCGTCCCGTAACCGGCCGCAGCGTCAGCCAGGCGAGCCCGGTGCCGACGCGGTCGACAACGGAATAACTCGTCACGGCGTGACTCGCTTCGTCGGTGCCGTGCTCGACCACCGCCACCTTCCCCACCTCGCCGGACCGCTCCTTGGCGAGCCAGGTGGAAATCCGGCCCTGGCGCGGGCGCGGCACGCCGGCCACCAACGCCCAATAGATCTTGCGCGTCGCCCGGCCACGGAACGCGGCCGCGAGCCGCGAGGATGCAAGCCGGGTTCTGGCCACAACAAGGACGCCGGAGGTCTCGCGGTCCAGCCTGTGCACGAGCCTCGGCTTTTGGCCTTTCCGGTCGCGCCAGGCCTCAAGCATCTGGTCGACATGGCGGCTCAGACCCGACCCGCCTTGCACGGCGAGCCCGGCGGGCTTGTTGAACACCAGCACCGCGTCGTCCTCATAAAGAAGCAACGGCCGCAGCTCGTCCTCCGGACCGGCGGTCCGCTGCCGCTTCGGGGCGGCGGGCGGAACGTCCAACGGCGGCACCCGGACCGATTGGCCGGGCTCGAGGCGCGAATTGCTGCGCGCGCGTTTGCCGTCGACACGGATCTGGCCGGAGCGCAGCAGCTTTTGGAGATGGCCGAAAGCGACGTCCGGGAAATGCGTGCGGAACCACCGGTCGAGGCGCATCCCCGCCTCGTCGCGATCGATCGTCCTGGTTTCGACCTGGTTCATGGCGCCCGTTCAGGCAAACGTCCTTACCAGCCACAGGCCGACGGCCAGGGAGGCCAGCGACAGCAGGACGGAGGCGGCAACATAGCCGACCGCGAGGGCGATTTGGCCGCGATCCCAAAGCACGGTGAAGTCGAGGGAGAAGGCCGAGAAGGTCGTGAAGCCGCCGAGAAAGCCGGTCGCGAGCAAAAGGCGAAGGGCCTGCGAGCCCTGGATGCGCGTGGCGAACAGCCCCGCCAGGATGCCCATGGCGAGGCAGCCAACGACGTTGACGACCAGCGTTCCAACCGGGAAGCCCGGTCCGAAGAGGCGCAGGGTGGCGACGCCGACAAGATGCCGCGCCGAGGCGCCAACGGCCCCGCCTGCCGCGACCAACAGCAGATTCCTCATCTCGCGCGTTCCGAACGCCGCATCAGCGCCCCCAAGATCCCGGTTAGCCCTTCCGCGAAACCTCGACGCGGGTCCCGGCCCGCACCCGTTTCAATTGCTTCACGTCACCGACCGCATTCGCCCAAACATTCGCCGGCGACGCCAGCCTGATCTCATCTCCTTTTGAAACCGGCGTCCGGCCGAAGCCGACGGCGATGGCATCGCCCGGCGGCCAGTAGGCGATCTCTCCTGCGGTGACGACGTCGCGGGCATCGGCTTCCTGCCGGCAGCTGACGCCGCAGTCGAAGTAGACTTCGTCGCCCCAGGTCGACACGGAGGATGTCACCGGCAGGGCATCCCAGATCGCGTCCGCCGTCGGCGTGTCGAGGAGTTCCGCATCGAGTGCCACGCCGTCAAAGGCAAGTCTGATACGCCGCATGCGGCCCTCCAGCCGTCCGGTCGATCAAGGCGGGCGCATCAGAACGGCTGCACCGATGCCGGTCAACCCATCGTTCACCGTCCGGCGATTTGTGTCCCTCCCCCGCCGCCGCTAAGCATTCCTCGATCCGGCCCCGAACCAGGTCGGGCACGAGGCTCGCATGACCCCTCCGCAACGCAGCCCGGCCAGGCCGAAGCCAATGTCGGAATGGACCACCGACGAGCTTCGGGGGCTGCTCGCCTGGTACGCCGAGATCGGCGTGGATCGGCCGCTCGGCGAAGAGCCCGCCGATCGCCGTGCTGAGGATGGATCGGCTGCCGCCGAACCGCAATTGCCGCCCGCTCCAGCGCCAGGGCCTGTTTCGGGGCGCGACGAGAGCCGGCCCCTCCCGCCGATGGCCGCGGCCCCCGGCGCCGAGACCGAACGGGCCGCCCGCGACGCCGCAGCGGCGGCGAAGACGATGGGCGAACTCCGGGACGCGCTCGCCCGCTTCGAGGGATGCAATCTCAGGCATACTGCAACAAATCTGGTCTTCGCCGACGGCAATCCGGAGGCGCGGGTGATGCTGGTCGGCGAGGCTCCCGGCCGCGACGAGGACATCCAGCGCGTGCCCTTTGTCGGCCGTTCCGGTCAGCTTCTCGACCGCATGCTGAACGCGATCGGCCTCGACCGAACGAGCGTATACATCGCCAATGTCGTGCCCTGGCGTCCGCCGGGGAACCGCACCCCGACGCCGCAGGAGACCGCTGCCTGTCGACCGTTCATCGAGCGCCAGATCGCGCTTTGCGACCCGGATTTTCTCGTCTGTCTCGGCAATGCCGCCGCCCGCGAACTCCTGCAAACCGGTGACGGTATCCTCCGCCTCCGCGGCCGTTGGATGCCGTTCGACACCGGCGCGCGCACGATCCGGGCGATGGCGATGCTGCACCCGGCCTACCTCCTGCGCCAACCTCTCCACAAGCGGCTGGCCTGGCGCGATATGCTGGCCCTGAAACGCGCGCTGGCGGGCGACCAATGATCGGCGTGCGGTCGGTCGGCGTGGCGGTGCTGCTGCTGGCGGCCGCCGGCCCTGCCGAGGCGCAGATCCGCATCGGCGTCGCCGCGCCGCTCACGGGAACCCTCGAGCCCCTCGGAGAGCAGATTCTCGCCGGAGTCGAGGCTGCTGTTGCCGTGATCAACCGCGACGGAGGACTTCTCGGCGAAGAGATCGTGCTCGAGATCGCCGACGATACCTGCTCCGAGGATCGAGCCCGGACCGCCGCCGCCGACCTCGTCGAGGCGGGCGTCGTCTTCGTGGTCGGGCATTTGTGCTCGGCCGCCGCGATCGCCGCCGCCGCGGTCTATGCCGCCGCCGACGTCATCCAGATCGCACCCGGCGCGCCCGATCCGCGCTTTACCGAAGAGCGCGCGGGTGCCGGCGCGTTCCGCCTCTACGGACGCGCGGACGAGCAGGCGCTGGTGGCCGCCGGATTCCTGGCGGGCCGGCCGCCGGCCGAGAGCATCGCGATC
>CAYOBK010000264.1:0-4212 GCA_964402275.1 uncultured Bauldia sp. | reverse complement strand
ATGCGCGACAGGGTCTCGGCGCCGATCACAAGCGCCCGGCGAGCCTGCCCCGCCTTGATCAGAGCGTCGGCCGTGGTCAGGGCGTAGATGAAGCCGGTGCAGACGGCCTGGACGTCGAAGGCCGCCCCGGCGGTGACGCCGAGTTTCCGCTGGACGGCGGCGGCGGTCGCCGGAAAGGTGTAGTCCGGGGTCGTCGTTGCAAGGACGATCAGGTCGATTTCCGACGGCGCGATACCGGCCGCCTTCAATGCGCGTTCCGCCGCCGCGGTCGCAAGGTCCGAGGTCAGTTCGCCGTCGGCGGCGATGTGGCGGCGGCGGATGCCGGTCCGCTGGACGATCCACTCGTTGCTGGTGTCGACCAGCTTCGCAAGATCGTCATTGGTGAGGATCTTTTCGGGAGTGTAGCCACCGCAGCCGAGAACGACGCTCCGAACTGAATTCACAGCCCACCCGCGGCCCTTCGGACGGGTTCGGCAAGCGCTGTCGCAACCGGCTGGAAGTGTGCGTGGTCTTGCTGGATCTTGGCCTGCAGGCCGTTGCGGACCATGGCTATGGCGCGTCCGAGGGCGGCAGCGAAGCCGGCCGCATCGGTCCCGCCATGGCTCTTGATGACGATGCCGTTCAACCCGAGCAGCACGCCGCCATTGACGCGGTTCGGGTCAAGTTTGTTGCGCAGCGCATTCATCGCCGGCTTGGCGAGCATGTAGCCCATCCGGGCCCGCAATGTCCGGCCCATCTCCTCGCGAAGGTAGGCGGCGACCTGGCGGGCGGTGCCCTCGGCGGTCTTGAGCGCGATGTTGCCGGCGAACCCCTCGGTGACCGCGACGTCCACCATCCCCTTGCCGAGATCGTCGCCCTCGATGAAGCCAACATAGTCGAGATGCGCCAGGTTCGCCTCGCGCAGCCGCCGCCCGGCCTCGCGCACCTGCTCCAACCCCTTCACCTCTTCGACGCCGATATTGAGGAGGCCGACCGTCGGTTTGCTCTTCTCGAACAGCGCCCGGGCCATCGCGCCGCCCATCACGGCGTAGTCGACGAGCTGCTTTGCGTCAGCGCCGATCGTCGCGCCGACGTCGAGAACGACGCTCTCGCCGGCCAGCGTCGGCCAGAGCGCCGCGATTGCCGGCCGGTCCATTCCGGCAAGCGTCTTCAGGCAGAACCGCGACATCGCCATCAGCGCGCCGGTATTGCCCGCGGACACCGCCACGTCGGCGTCTCCTCGCCTCACCGCGTCGATCGTCCGCCACATGCCGGACTTCCAGCGTCCGCGGCGGAGCGCCTGGCTCGGCTTGTCCGACATGTCGACGGTGATGTCGCAATGAACGATCTCGGACGACGTCAATGTCGGGTGGCGCCTGGCAACGGCCTCGATCAGCGCCGCGTCGCCGAAGAATACGAAGCGGGTGCCGGGGTTCTGCCGCAACGCCAGCTCCGCACCGGCAACGGTGGCGGCAGGTCCGTGGTCGCCGCCCATGGCGTCGACGGAAATCGTGACGGGACTGTTCATGAAGCTCCGGCTGTGCGCTCGGCCCCGCTTATACCGAACGGTGAAGATTCCGGTGGGAACCAACAAAGATAAGCCATTGTCACCGGCTTACAACCGGGGACCGGACCGGTCCAGCCATCGGTCTAGCTGTGCCCAAGGGTTTTCAGGACCGAGAAGGGAGATTCGGGCGGTCCGAAGCGGTCCGGCATGGCCGGCAGCTCGGCACCCTCGGCCCGCGGATAAGGGTCGATGGCGAGGATGAGCTCCTCAAGGAGCATCGCGCCCACATCTATCACCGCCCCGTCATATTCGTCCGGAGGATCCTCGGCATCCGTGCCGATTTCCAGCGAACCGCCGCTGGGCCGGGATCCGGCCGGAACGAAACGCCGGTTGATCTCCGCAGCGATGGTCTGGGCGACAGGCCGGAGGCTGACGACGCAGGACTGTTCCAGCGCGGCGTCGAGGCGGCCGGCGACGGCGACCACCCCGCGCGCCCCGACGGAGACGGTCAACTCGGCGGCGAAGGCGTCCAATGCAAGCAAGCCGAGATCGCCGGCGATCGCCGCGCGTTCCTGCGGCGAGGCCGTGACGGCGACGGCCGACGGGCCCGGCCGCAGCGCCGCGGGCTCGATCGGCCGCGTGAACAATAGCCGTTCGTTCATCTCTGCGCCGGCGCATCATCGGGTGGCGGAAAGGCGATCTTACCGCGGGCGATGTTCCCGAACGGCTGGCCCCGAAGCGTCGTTGCAGCATGTGCGGCATAGGCGGCGACTTCTTCCGCATGGTCGGCGATCGGCGCGCCGTCGGGCCACAAGTTCCGTCGCAGGGCGTCGGTCAGAGCCCGCTGATCCCGTTCGGCGATCGGCCTGCCATAGGCCTCCAGCCGTCCGTAAAAGCTGCGGCCGATGGCTTTCATCCGCTTTGGAATGCCGAGGTCGCCGACGCCCATCTCGCGCAGCGACCGGTCCATGTCGGCGACAAACCGGTCGAACACACTCTGCGCCAATAACTGACCGTTATCGCCCTCGCCGTGCAGCCGCTGGAACAAGAGGACCAGGTGAAGGAGGATCATCTCCAACCGGCCCTCGACGGTATCGGGGACGCCGAGCCGCCCGTAGAAGTCAGGCTGGCGGGCCTGCGTCACGAGCTGCCGGTAAAGCCTCTCGGCCGTTTGATCGTCGGCGCCCGACCGCCGCAGAATACCTGCAAACACAAGCCCGTTCCCGGTGAGCCAGCATGACGAAGCCGCGGAAAAGCCAGCGCTTCCGTCTAGCGTTGCGTTGCGCGGAGCCCTAGCGCAAGCTAGGGATAAAGCCAAGATTCGAGTTGGAGTTCGACATGCCGCGATTCCTGAGCGCCCTGCCGCGCCCCGTTGCCATGCTCCTCACGGGCGCCGCGGCGCTGGCCCTGGTCGGCTGTGCCGAGACGATACAACATGGCTATATTCCCTCCGATATCGCGCTGCAGCAGGTGCCGGTCGGGTCGAGCCGCGACCAGGTGCTGATAGCGCTCGGGACACCTTCGACCATCGGCGAATACACCGGCGAGGTCTTCTACTATATCAGCCAGACGCGGCAGCGCGCCGCGCTGTTCCTCGACGCCCGGATCGTCGATCAGCGTATCCTCGCCATCTATTTCGACAGCAATGACCGCGTCTCGCAGATCGCCGAATACGCGCTGCAGGACGGTCAGGTGTTCGACTTCGTCACGATGACCACGCCGACCGGCGGGCAGGACCTGAACTTCATCCAGGGGCTCCTGCGCGGCGTCTTCGGCGGTTAGCCGGCCGGCGGGGAATCCGCCCGCCGGTCGATCATGCTCCCGGTCAGTGGGCGAATACCGCGAGCAGCAGCAGCGCCACGATGTTGGTGATCTTGATCATCGGATTGACTGCCGGGCCGGCGGTGTCCTTGTAGGGATCGCCAACTGTGTCGCCGGTCACGGCCGCCTTGTGGGCCTCCGAGCCCTTGCCCCCGAGATTGCCGTCCTCGATGAATTTCTTGGCGTTGTCCCAGGCGCCGCCGCCGGCGGTCATCGAGATCGCCACGAAGAGGCCGGTGACGATCACTCCGAGCAGCATCGCGCCGACCGCCGAGAAAGCCGCGGTCTTGCCCTCGATGCCGCCGCCCGCCACCCAGTAGATCACGAAGTAGACCACGATCGGCGAGAGCACCGGCAGCAGCGACGGTACGATCATTTCGCGGATCGCCGCCTTGGTGAGGAGATCGACGCCCTTGGCGTAGTCGGGCTTCTCCCCGGCCTTGCGGCGCGAGAGGCGCGACTTGTAGCGAGCCTGCGACTTGCGCTGGCGCATCTTGTTCGAGTTGCGACGGTTGCCTTTACCCACTTCTTCGAGCTCCTGATGGCCGCGCCGATGAAAGTGGCGCGGGTCGCGGGTTATGTCAGAAAATGACCCGGTTGACCAGGATCCGCAGGCACAAACGACAACCGCCGCTCCGATTGGGAACGGCGGGGGTGGTTCGACTGGCGACGGCGGGGGTGGTTCGACTGGCGACGGCGGGGGTGGTGGGGCGGGTTTTGACAGAAGAAGTGGTGGGGCGGGTTTTGACAGAAGAACTAGTTGCTCGATCCGCCCATGACTTCGTCCAGCGCGAGCTCTCGCGTGCGAACCTCGAGCCGGTAGCGGGAGTTCATCGTCTCGATGTAGAAGATTTCACCGCCGGCGAGCTTCAGCACGCGCCTCACGGGCGTCGTGACGTACTCAT
>CAYOBK010000263.1:0-3830 GCA_964402275.1 uncultured Bauldia sp. | reverse complement strand
CGGCCGGCAACGCCGGCACCGCGAGTGCCAGCGCTAGGGCAAGCGTCCGAGCAAGACGCGCGGATCGGTCAGTCGAACAAGCATCGGGGAAATTCATGCGCAACCGACGTTAGGCTCTTCGCCGGCGGATCAGGCCGCGCTGCGGGTCATACGCCACTGCCGCCAGCAGGAAGCAAACGATGGCCGTCCCGATCACCACCGCGAGCGAGGTCAGGTTGATTTTGCCATAGGCGGCGAAGCGGATCAGCTCGACTGCGTGATTGAACGGATTGGCGATCGAAACCCAGTAGAGATATTCCGCGCCGCTCTCGCGCAGCCGCCACAGCGGGTAGAGAGCCGACGACAGGAAGAACATCGGGAAGATCACGAAATTCATGGTCCCCGCAAAGTTCTCCAGCTGGCGGACATAGACGGACAGCAAGAGGCCGATCGACCCCAGCAGGAAGCCGGCCAGCAATACCGCGGGCAGCATATACAGCCAGCCGCTCCACGGGATGTAGACGCCGACGAGGCGCGCCACGGCGAGAAACGCATAGGCCTGGATCAGCGACAGGACCGTGCCGGCCATCAGCTTGCAAAGCAGCAGGTACCAGCGCGGCAGCGGCGCGGTCAGCAGCAGCCGCATCGTTCCGACCTCGCGGTCGTAGACCAGCGACAGGGACGACTGCATGCCGTTGAACAACAGCACCACGCCGACGAGCCCCGGCACGATGTACTCCTGATAGGGGATATAGGTCGCGTAGGGCTCGATCGGCGAGATTCCGAACAGATTGCCCATGCCGGCCGCGAACACCACGAGCCAAAGCGCCGGCCTGACCACGGCCGACCCCAGGCGGCCGATCTGGTGGACGAACTTGAAGATCTCGCGGCTGGTGATACCGCGAAGCGCCCGAAGGGCGTGGCTCACGCGTCCAGCTGCCGGTTCGCCGGGAACGACCGCTCCGCCTTCGACTGTGCTCACGCCACTGTCCGCCCTGCCTCGCCTAGAACCGGCACTCCGATTGTGGCGCATCCACACCCAGCGTGTCGAGATCGTTGGTCTGGTGGAGGAACCCATCGATCGGCGCGAGCGCGATCACCGCGTTGCCGGTGGCCAGGAGGATAGACTGGCGCATCTGATGATCCCACGGCCTGACGCTGAGCGGAAAGCCCTTCGCGCCGTCGAGATTCATCCGTTCGCCGAGGATGAAATCGAGCATCGGCTGATATTCGGTCGATTGCGACCTCAACGCCCCTTGCGTGATCGCCCGGACCGCCGTCCACGCCGCCCAGTCGCGGTCGTCCATGCGGCGGCCGTGCAGATCCTCGAAGCGGTCGTTGACCTGCGGCGCGCCGGAACGCTCCCACGACCAGTGCCAGGCGAGCGGCACCAGGCCTGACGAGCCGACGACCGGACGTGGCGTCGTCGCCTGATAGGGCGCATAGGCGCGGGCGAATTCACCGTCATTGTCGATCACATAGGCAACGTCGTAATTGGCGCCGGCGGTCACCAGCGCCATGTTGCCCTCTTCGCGGGCCCTGGGATCGTTGCTGAGGAGGATCGGCCGCGTGTCGACGATGCGCGCGCCGAAGAACCCAACGGATCGCTGGAGCGACGCGGCCGTCTCGGCGTCGGCCTCGGACGGCCCCTGCAGCACCAGGATGTTCCGCCAGTTCTTCGAGACCAGATACTGCACTACCGAGTCCGTCATCATCTGGCGGCTCGGAATCGAATGAATCACGTTGGCCCGGCAGGCCGTGCCGCGCAGCCGGTTCTCGAAGGCGGAGACGTTGAACAGCGTCACCGGCAGACCGGCGACGGCATCGGCAAGCGCCAGCATCTCGTCGCCGGGGAGGTCGACAAGGACGAAATGGACGCCCTCCCCCACCCAGCCCTCGATCGCCGCCGCAAGCTCCGCCGCGTCGGCGCCGGAAGCGTGGCGGAGGGTGAAGTTGACGTTGATCACCCCGCCGATCTGCTGCGCGTCGGCGATACCGAGCTCCGCGCCCGCGACGGCCCGGCCGAGCGGCCTGACCGGGACATAATTGTAGGCGTACTCGGGATCGAAGCGCGGATCGTCGACGAGATCGACGAAGCCGACGGGGAGTTCCGTCGGGGGCGGCGGCTCCTGCGCTCCGCTCGGCCCGATCAGAAAAAGGGCGGCGGCCACGCCCGCGGCAGCCGCCCTCAGAATGTTCGGCCGGTTAACCATCGATCAGCACTGTGTAAGGAATCCGCCCGGCAGAAATCGTGCGGATATTCCGGCGGCTGTTGGTTTCAATGATCGACACGTCGTCGCTGAGGCCATTGGCAACGTACAGGAGCCGTTCGTCGGGGCTCAGTCTGACGTCCCAAGCTCGATTGCCGACGAGCGTATAGCCCTCGATCTCGCGGGTGGCGATGTCGACATAGGCGACGTGATTGGCGCGGCCGAGGGCAACATAGATGGTGTCGCCGGCGGCATTGATCGTCATCCCCACCGGGGTCACGTCGACCGGACGGAAGCCGGGCGGCAGGAAGTGAATCTGTTCGATGACGGTGTTGGTGGCCCGGTCGATGATCGACACCGTTCCCGACAATTCGTCGGAGACCCACAACTCCGCGCCGTCCGGCGTCAGAACGAACCGGCGCGGCCGGGTGCCGACGATGATATTGTCGACCACCGCACCCGTCTCGGCGTCGATGACGTGGACCATGTCGGCAATTTCGGACGTGACGTAGATGGTCTTCTCGTCCTCCGAGAGGATAACGCCTTCCGGCTCGGCCCCGGTCGGCACCTCATGGACGATGATGCGGAGCGCCAGGTCGATCACCTGCAGCGTCGAATTCTCCTCGTTCGAGACGAAGAGCAGCGTTTCATCGCGGTTGAAGACGAACCGCTCCGGGCTCCTGCCGGTCGGGATGTAATCGACCACCTCGAGCGTGGCGACGTCGATGATCTCGATCACGTCATCGTCGCCGCAGGCCACATAGAGGAGCGTGTGATCGTTGTTGAACTTCATGTCCCGCGGGCGCCGCGACGTCGGGATATCCCTGACCAGCGCGTAGTCGTTGGCGGGGTCGAAGACGAGGACGTTGTGTGTCCGTTCGTTGCTGACGAACAGATACCCGGTCCCGGCGGCCATCGCCGGCGCTGCCGGCACCGCCATGATCAATGCCACGGCCGCAACCAACCACGTTGACGGCCGCTTCAGCGCCCGCTGCACCAAACCGTTGCCACTCATGAGTCATTTCCTCCGAAATCGGGCGGATACCGCGTCACGCCCAATATTGTTTGCTGGTCGCCGTCAGCCGTTAGCGAACGACAAACGTACCACTGAGGCCACGGTCCTCGAAACCGGGCACGAAGAATTCATAGTTGCCTGGCCGGATCGGGACGAAGAACAGCACGACCGTTCCCTCGTCGTCGAACTCGATGCCATAGATCGCACCGGAAGTGTGGATCTCGAGATCGTTGATGATGATCTGATTGATCCAGGAATTGCGGAACAGGTCCGGCGCCCGGATCATCACTTCCTCGATCCCGTCGCTGGTCATCTCCCAGCGATAGTATTTGCCGGTCTCGATCTGGTATTCGGTGTTGGAGAACGTCAGGTTCCGGCCGTCGATAAACAGTTCCAGCGTCGTCGGCTGGGCGGCAAGATTGCCTTCGGCAATCGCCGTCGCCGGAGCCAATGCGAGAGCGGCGGCAGCCGCCAAGGTCAAAGCGCGTTTCATGTCACTCCCCTTCAAGGTAGACCCATGCACAGGTACTAAAATATGTCTTCACCAGTCAAGTTATCTCTTTCGGCGCGGCCTCCGTCCGGACCTCGCGCCGGGATTCCTGGGCGAAGAGTCGCTTCGTATCTCG
>CAYOBK010000262.1:0-4338 GCA_964402275.1 uncultured Bauldia sp. | reverse complement strand
TCCCGTGGGTTGCTTTGACGGCTGGAATGACAGAAAGTCGGGATTGCGGTCAACGCGAAGCCCAGCCAGTCGGGATGAATTGGCGGGAAAGGGAGGAGAAGGCAAATGGCCAAGAAAGAGGGGGTTGCCCCGTCCAGGTCGGAAGAGATTGTTGAATCCCGCCGCACGTTTCTGAAGGCGGGGGCGGTCGCCGGCGCGGCGGCCGCGGCGGGGACGCTGGCGGCCCCGGCGGTTCTGGCGCAGGCGCCTCAGGTTCTGAGGATGCAGTCGTCCTGGCCGGCCGGCGACATTTTCCAGGAATTTGCCCAGCAATATGTCGACCGGGTCGAGGCGATGTCGGGCGGCCGGCTGAGCATCGAACTGCTGCCGGCCGGCGCCGTTGTCGGCGCCTTCCAGGTGATCGACGCGGTATCCGACGGCGTGCTGGACGCCGGCCACGAGGTTGCGGTGTACTGGTACGGCAAGCATCGTGCGGCGTCGCTGTTCGGCACCGGCCCGGTGTGGGGCGGCAGCGCCGCCAATCTTCTTGCGTGGATCCATGTCGGCGGCGGGCGCGAGCTGTATGACGAGCTTGTCAACGACATTCTCGGGCTCAACGTCCGCAGCTTCTTCGCCTTCCCGATGCCGGCGCAGCCCTTCGGCTGGTTCAAGTCGCCGGTGCAGGCAGCGTCGGACGTGTCCGGGCTGCGCTACCGCACGGTGGGCCTTGCCGCCGATCTGATGCAGCAGATGGGGATGAGCGTGACGCAATTGCCGGGCGGCGAGATCGTGCCGGCGATGGAGCGCGGCGTGATCGACGCCTTCGAGTTCAACAACCCGACCTCGGACCGCCGCTTCGGCGCCCAGGACGTGGCCAAGAACTACATGCTGTCGTCCTATCATCAGGCCAGCGAAGTGTTCGAGATCGACTTCAACGGCGACGTCTTCAACGACCTTGATCCCGACCTGCAGGCGATCGTCACCTACGCCGCCGAGGCGGCGAGCACCGCCAACACCTCGCGGGCGCTCGACAATTATTCGGCCGATTTGCAGGGCCTGCAGTCGGAGGACGGGGTGACGGTGTTCCGCACGCCGCAGGAGGTGCTGGACGTGCAGCTGGCGGCCTGGGACACGCTGATCGCCGACCTGGAGCAGGACGATTACACCAAGCGGGCGATGGACAGCCAGCGCGCCTGGACCGAGCGGACGGTGTTCTACGAACTCCTCAACGCGCCCGATTACAAGCTCGCCTACGAGCACTACTTCCCCGGCCGCCTCCCGGCCTTCTAGGCGAGCGGCAACCGGCAACCGATACCGCGGCGGGGTGCTCAACACATCCCGCCGTTTTCACATCACCTCTTCGTAGCAAGCGGCATGTATTCCTACATCAGATTTGCGGACAAGCTCTCCGCCTATGTCGGCAAGGCGTTTGCCTGGGGGATCATGGTGATGACCCTCGGCATCGTCTACGAGGTCATCGTCCGCTATTTCTTCCGCGCGCCGACGAACTGGGCCTTCGACGTGACCTACATCATGTACGGCACGCTGTTCATGATGGCCGGCGCCTACACACTCTCCCGTGACGGCCATGTCCGCGGCGATTTCGTCTACCGCCTGCTCAAGCCCCGCACGCAGGCGAAACTCGAGCTTGTCCTCTATTTCCTGTTCTTCTTTCCCGGCGTCCTCGCCCTGGTGTTCGCCGGCTGGAAATACGCGGCGCGTTCCTGGCGCTTCGAGGAAGTCAGCGTCATGAGCCCGGCGCGCATCCCGATCTACCAGTTCAAGACGATCATCGTCGCCGCCGGCATCCTGCTGTTCCTGCAGGGCGTCGCGCAAGTCATGCGCTGCATTGCGTGCATCCGCACCGGCCAATGGATGCGCGCGCAGGAAGACGTCGAGGAAACCGAAAAGCTGCTGATGGAGTCGAAGACTCTCGACGTGCTTCATCACGGCGGCGAAGCAATCGACATCATCGACGCCACCAAGGTCGACGCGAACATTTCCGCCAGGCCCGAAGTGGACGACAAGGAGCCGAAGCGGTGACTGACCCGCAAGTCGCCCTGTTGATGCTCGGAACCTTTCTGATCATTATCGCGCTCGGCTTTCCGATTGCGTTCACCTTGATGGCGCTCGGCGTCGGGTTCGGCTACTACGCCTACTTCGAACCTGCCCGCATGTGGCGCGCATTCTACCGCGTCGTCGAAGAAGGCGCCGGATTCTTCGAGACGGCCGGCCAATGGATTGCCGGCTTCTTCAACAACCGGGTGTTCGACCTTCTGGTCAATCAGACCTATTCGGTGATGTCCAACGACGTGTTGACGGCCATCCCGCTGTTCCTGTTCATGGGCTACGTCGTCGAACGCGCCAACATCGTCGACCGACTCTTTCACACGCTGCACATCGCCGCCTCGCGGCTTCCCGGCTCGATGGCGGTGGCGGCGCTCGTGACCTCCGCGCTCTTCGCCACGGCAACCGGCATCGTCGGCGCCGTAGTCACGCTGATGGGCCTGCTGGCGCTGCCCGCCATGCTTCGCGCGAGATACGACACGCGCTTTGCCACGGGCGTCATTTGCGCCGGCGGAACGCTCGGCATCCTCATTCCGCCGTCGATCATGCTGATCGTCTACGCCGCCGCGTCGGGCGTTTCGATCGTCCGCCTCTACGCCGCCGCGCTGCTGCCGGGCTTCATGCTTGCCGGACTCTATTTGGTCTACGTGATCGGGCGGTCATGGCTGCAGCCTTCGATCGCGCCGAAGCCGCGCAGCGACGAGATGGGCGACTACAGCTTCGGACAGCTGATCGTGATGCTCCTCACCTCGTTCGCCCCGCTCGCCGTTCTCATCCTGTCGGTCCTCGGCGCCATCCTGTTCGGATTCGCAACACCATCGGAGGCGGCGGCGGTCGGCGCGCTGGGCGGACTGGTGCTCGCAGCGATGTACCGCGCCCTCACCTGGCAGCGATTGCGCGAGTCGGTCTATTTGACGGTCCGCACCACCGCCATGGTTTGTTGGCTTTTCGTCGGCTCGTGGACCTTCGCCTCGGTGTTCTCCTATCTCGGCGGCGAGCGGCTCATCGCCGACTTCGTCGTCGGTCTCGATCTCACGCCGGTGCTCTTCCTGATCCTGGCCCAGCTGATCATCTTCTTCCTTGGCTGGCCGCTGGAATGGTCGGAGATCGTCATTATCTTCGTGCCGATCTTCCTGCCCCTGCTCCCGTTCTTCGACGTCGATCCGCTGTTCTTCGGCATCCTCGTGGCGCTCAACCTGCAGACGTCGTTCCTGACACCGCCAATGGCGATGTCCGCCTACTACCTGAAGGGAATCGCCCCGCCGACCGTCCAGTTGGTGCAGATTTTCCGCGGCAGCATGCCCTACCTGGTCATGGTCTTCATTGCGATGATACTGGTCTATGTGTTCCCGCAATTGGTCTATTGGCTTCCCGATCTGTTCTACGGACGACGATGACCGACCAGAAGCCGTGGCGAACCGCGGGCGTCGCCGACCTCACCGCCCGCGACATCAAGGACCGGCTGGAGCGCGGCCAGGTCGGCGCCGTCGACGTCGCCGCGGCGTTCCTCGCGCGCATCAAGGAACTGGAGTCGGAGATCTCGGCCTTCGCATACTTCGACGAGGAGATGTTTTACGCTCAGGCCAACGCGGCGCAGCTCCGCAAGGGCTCGGGCCGCGCCGCAGGCATCCTCAACGGCCTCCCGGTCGCGGTGAAGGACATCGTCGACACCGCCGACATGCCGACGGAAAACGGCACGCCGATCGACGCGGGGCGGCGGCCGAAGAAGGACGCGACGATCGTATCGCGGCTCCGCGCCGCCGGCGCCGTGATCGCCGGCAAGACCGTCACTACCGAGCTCGCCTATTTTCACCCCGGGCCGACGCGCAATCCGAACGATCCGGCCCGGACGCCGGGCGGCTCGTCGTCCGGCTCCGCCGCGGCAGTCGGCGCGGGCATGGCGCCGCTCGCCGTCGGCACGCAGACCTACGGCTCCGTCATCCGCCCGGCATCGTTCTGCGGCATCGTCGGCTTCAAGCCGACGCACGGCCTCATCCCGCGCAGTGGCGTGCGGCTCCTCTCGGCGCCGCTCGACGCGGTCGGCGTGTTCGCGCGCACCGTCGCCGACGCGGCGCTTCTTGCCGACGTGCTGGCGGGCTACGAAGTCACCGATCCCGACACGCGGATCGCGGCGCCGCCGCGCCTGCTCGAGGTTTCGCTCACCGCCCCGCCGTTGAAGCCGGAACTCGCCTTCGTCAAGACTCCGGTGTGGGACGAGGCGGAGCCGGCGACGAAGGAAGGCTTCGCCGAGCTGGTCGAGGTCCTGGGCAAGTCCTGCGTGGAGGTGCCGCT
>CAYOBK010000261.1:0-8460 GCA_964402275.1 uncultured Bauldia sp. | reverse complement strand
GCGGATAGATGCCGGCGACGACATCGGCGTCGGCGTCGACCAGCTTCGGGATGCCGCCCGCCTCCCAGAACACGTCCGCATCGACGAAGACGAGGTCCGTGCCGTCGCCGTCGAGGAACGACGCGATGATCATGTCGCGCGCATGCGCAATCATCGCATTCCCGCTCTCGTCGAAGATCGTCACCCTGTCGCCGCGTTCGGCGAGGAGGAGCATGTCGGTCATCAACGAGCGCATCGTGCCGAGATGGACCTGGCCGGTATAGGCCGGCACCGCGATCCAGACATTCTTGGCCATCGCGGCGGCTCCTTTCTGTGTGGAGTGGTCGTTCCCGGCGGAGGCGAAGCCGGAGAGCAGGAACTTCGGGCGTGAGGTTCCGGCTCGGCCTTCGGCCGGCCGGAACGACGGTCCGTGGCTGCGGATGTCCGCCTCACCGCTCGTCACCACCGGGCTTGACCCGGTGGTCTATTCTGCCTTGGCCGCTCTTGCGTAGCATCCCGATGGATTGCCGGGTCAGGCCCGGCAATGACGAACCATGTTTGGTGCCGGCCACGGTTGCGACGATGGGCGATCGCCGGAACAATCGGCTGCAAGACGAGAGTCGGCGAAGCGTGCTAGGCGGCCATCGCCGGCTCGGCGATCATCAGCCGGTTGCCCCCCTGCCGCTTCGCCGCGTAGAGCGCGCGGTCGGCGGCGGCGAAGAGGCTCTCGACCGTCCCGACACCGGCCGACGAGAGGGCGAGACCGGCCGAGGTCGTGAACCGTTCGCGGTCCTCGTCGGTGACGCCGACGGTCTCGGCGAAAATCTCGACGACGCGGTCGGCGGCGCTCCGCGCTTCGTCGAGATCGGCGCCGGGAAGGATCGCCGCGAACTCCTCGCCGCCGATGCGGCCGGCAAGATCGCCGGCCCGGAGCCCGGCCTGCGCCGCCAGCGCGAAGGCCTCGAGCACCGCATCGCCGAAGGGATGGCCGTAGGTGTCGTTGACCTGCTTGAACCGGTCGAGATCGAAGACGATGAGGCAGGTCGGCTGCCCGATGCGCTGGCCCTGCGCCACAAGGCGCGCGCCCTGTTCGAAGAAGGCGCGGCGGTTCGCGAGGCCGGTCAGCGGATCGGTATGCGCCATCCGCTTGAGCATCTGCTCCGCCCGCTCCTTGGTAAGCGACAGCAGCAAGAGGCCCATCATCTGCACGAAGATCAACGTCTCGAGCGCCAGCGGCGTGAACCACGGGCTTTCGAAATCGATAACGCCCTCCCGCGCTCCGATCAGCGCCGCCGGGATCCGGACCGAAACCGCGAGGGCATGGACAACCAGCACGATGGCGATCGGGAAGCGGCTTTTGAGGCCGTCGCGGACCCAGAGCTCCCACGCGCCGATCACGCAATAGGACGACGCCAGCGCCGAAGCGACGACGACGCGCCACTCATTGGCGTCGCCGATCGCCGGCACCTGGATTGCCGTGAACCAAAGGGCGACGCCGGCGAGCGCGATCCATTGCGGTGCCGGACGGTTGTTGAACACCCGCGCCACGATCCACACCTGGGCGATGCCGAAGATCAGGATCGCATTGGCGACGTCGACGGCGACGAAGGCCGGGAGGCTTTGGCGCGACGCCAGGAGGACATTGCCGGCGGCCGCCGCCAGATAGCCGACCGAGATCCAGAACAGGCTGCGCTCCGCCCGGTTCTGAAGCCAGCACCACAGGAGGAGCAGCGCGTTGGCCAGCGTGACCGCGACGATGACCGCAAACAGCGTGGACGGGTCGAAAACCATACGCCTGACTGCCGATCCGGACCGGATGAACGACCTCGCGGCAGCGCCGGACCGGCCTGCCTCGCCGGCAAATTTGGCGGCAAATCGCTTATTTCTGCTTAAGAACGCCGCGCGTTCAGATTCGTTACCGGCCCGTTTGCCGCCGCGCCCTGGCGCCGGTCAGACGAAATCCCCGGCCTTCAGCACGGACCGGAGCGTCACGGCGATCGCCGCCAGGTTCTCCGCCGCTCCCTCCTCGCGATCGACGATGCTGACGGCGTGTTCCACGATCGCGCCTTCCGCCCGCGCCGCCTCGATCGCCTTCGCAGTCGAGCCGGCCGTCGTCGTCACGTCGTCGATGACGATGACGCGCTTGCCGCGAAGCGTCTCGCCCTCGGCCAGACCCTCGATCGCCGCCCTGGTGCCGTGATCCTTCGGCGCCTTGCGGACGAGGAACGTCGCCAGGGGCTCGCCGGCGGCAAACGAGACCGCCGCCATCGCGCCGAGGATCGGCACCGCGCCGAGCTCGAGCCCGGCGGCGAAGTCGGGCTTGGCATCGCGCGCCAGGGCCAGCAATCCGCGCGCCGCGAGAAAGGCGCCCTCGGGGAGCATCAGCGTCGGCTTGAGGTTGAAGTAGAGGCTGCTTTCCCGCCCCGAGGCGAGCGTGAATTTGCCGGTACGGAACGAACGTTCGCGGATCAGCGCGATCAGGCGCGCGCGCTCGGTGGGCGAGAGGGGCTGTGCGGGGTCTCTGATCTCGGCTCTCCCAAGGCTGTCACTCGATGGCTTGCCCGCGACACCGGGTCAAGGGGTCAATGCCTTAGCTCCGGCTCCCCCGAGCAAGCATTGATTTCGGCATCATTCGATGCTATGTTTGATGCCAACAAAAGGTAGCATCATGCGTACCACCCTCGCACTCGACGACGAATTGATGGCAAAGGCCCAGGCTCTGACCGGTATTCACGAGAAGTCGGCGCTGATCCGCGACGCGCTGAAAGCGCTGATCGAGCGCGAAAGCGCGCGGCGGCTCGCGCGGCTCGGCGGCTCCGAGCCGGACGCCAAACCGATCCGCCGGCGTCGGCCTGCGCCGGCGTGATTCTGGCCGACACATCGATTTGGGTCGATCATTTCCGCCGAGCCAACCGACTGCTTGCCGAACGACTCGAACTCCGCGAGGTTCTGACCCACCCCTTCGTGATCGGCGAGCTCGCTCTCGGTAACCTCCGCCGGCGTGACGTGATCATCCAGTCGTTGCGGGATTTGCCACAGGCGACCATTGCGTCTCATGAAGAGTTGCTCACTTTTATCGAGGAAGCCACGCTGCCCGGTGCCGGCATAGGATACGTCGATGCCCACCTCCTCGCCTCAACCCGACTCACCACCGGCGCGAGCCTTTGGACTCGCGACACACGCCTTCATCACGTTGCCCTGCGATTAGGTCTCTCACCGCGCTCTTAAATCCGCGCCGGCTTGACCGCCTGCAGCACATAGTGGAACTGGCCGCCGGTCCCGGGTGTTCCCGGGGACCGGTCGCTTGATGCGGAAGTCGGCGACAGCCGACTTCCGTCCTCGAACGCGGCGTGGACCACGTCGAAGTCGGCGGCGTAGCGGAAACGGTAGTCGGTCATCGGCGTGCGGCCGACCTGCGCAAATTGCGGCTGCGACAGGAAGATGAGGCATTCCGGTGAGATGATCCGCGTGTGGCCAGGGTCGCCCCAGGCCCATGGCGAATGCGGCGCCGGCGAGATGCCGCAGAACACGCCGCCCGGCTTCAGCATCCGCCAGAAATCCGACCATTGGTCGAAGAAGAAGCGCCAGTCGCCCTGCGGGCCGACATGCTCCATCACGTCATAGGCGTGGATCTCGTCGAGGCTCTCGTCGCCGAACGGCAACGGCAACTCGGCAAGGTCGTGCACCACATCGGCGCCATGCACCGCATTGATGTCGAGGGTGACGAGCCCGGCCCAATCGGACCGGCCTTGCCAGACGAGTTTCTTGGCGCGGCTCATGCCGCAGCCGATCAGGAGTTCGGACATCGGCATCTCCGCCGGAGGGTTACGTTTCGGGTAGCGTGCCATCATTCCGGGGCGAGCCCGATGGCGAGACTCGGAACCTCGGGCGCGAGGTTCCGGCTAGGCCTGTCGGCCGGCCGGAACGACGAAGCGTGTTGCAGGGATCCCCCAGGCCACCTTTCTCCTATCCCTGGTCACCACCGGGCTTGACCCGGTGGTCCATGTGGACCCGCTACATTTGCTGCACGTCCCGATGGATTGCCGGGTCAGGCCCGGCAATGACGAAGGTGAGTTGCATGTTCCGCAGCTGACCGCACGCCCCTACGCCGAGCCCTTGATCAGGCCGAGCGTCACCTGGTCGGAGCGGATCTGGTTGGCGAGCGTCGTCAGCGCCGACACCCGCTCGATCAGCGAGTTGATCGAGGCCGCCCACACCGTCGTGGTGTAGGTCTCGACCGTGGTGATGGCGGTCGTGCCGACCGCCGATTGGGCCGCCGCCGCCGGCTGCACCACCGGCGTCGCGCCGTAGAAGCCGACCTTGTCGGCGGTCGCATTGCGTCCGAGCACCGTGCCGTCGTCTTCGCCGGTACCGAGATATTCGACTGTCATGAGTTGGGTTCCTTGCGTTGATCTGAACATCGGGGTGAGTGGTGAATGGTGAGTGTGTGAATGGAAAGGGCGCCCAAGGCGCCCGATCGTCGTCACCACTCAGCTTGTCACCAGCTACTCACCATTCACTATTCACTACTCACCCCCCACCGTGGCTCAGTTGAACGCCAGCCTGCAGGCGAACTCCGGCCGGATCGTCTTGTAGCCGTAGAGGACGTCGATGCGGCACGGCAGATTGTCGTTGTTGATGTCGTAGTCGCGGACGATCCGCATCGAGACGCCGTCGAAGACGAGGCGCGCCGCGAAGTCGACGCCGCGCGGCATGACGAGGTCGGCGGTGGCGAAGGTGAAGGCGTCCTCGTGATAGGCGACGGAGACGCCGTGCGTCGCCGAGGCGCCGCCGACCTTGGTGAGCGCCTTGTTGTTCTGCGCCGCGGCGTTGACGTTCTGGGTCACGCCCGAGGCGACGATCGACGGCGCGATCTTGAGGTCGCCCTCGCCGCCGGCATAGTCCTCCGTCACCGCGAATTGCTGGAGGATGCCGGTCGACACCTTGGTCTCCGGATGGACGCGGAAGACGTCGGCGATTGTGAAGACGTCGCCCTTCTTGAGCGTGCCCGCGCCGGTATCGATGTGGAGCGAGCCGGCCGAGCCGTCGTCCTCGGCGGCGGCGATGTCGGTGAGATAATCGCCGGTGCCGTCGTCGGTGCCGGTGGCGTGGCCCGGCCAGAGCGTATTCTCCATGAAGTCGAACCCGGCGGTGCGGCCGATATAGCCTTCGAGGTACTGCCGCTCGACTTCGCGGGAATCGTGGAACAGGCCCTTCAGCTCGTCGACGAGATCGACATTGTCCTGCGTGTTGAGATTGCAGGTGCGGTTCGCCGTCGGCGCAAGATTGTCCTGCAGCTTCTTGCGAGCATTGAGCACGTCGATGAGGTCGATCGCATTGCCGAGGTCGGACACCTGGTTGTAGACGTCCTTGTACATCGAGATCGCGTCGGCCTCGATGTTGGCGGCGAGCACGCTCATCGCCGGGTCGATCACCCGCTTGTTGAAGTCGTCGATCGACAGCGCGAGATCGGCGGTCGAGAAATTGACGTCGACGCCCTTCTGCGTCGCGACCTGCAGCGTCACGCTCTGTTCGGTCGTGTCCTGGGTGTCGAGCGTCTTGCCGGTGCGGACCGCATACTGGTTCGGCAGCCGGATCTTCAGGCTGTCGCCGGTCTTGGCGCCGGCAGCCGCGAAGCTGTCGTCATATTGCCGGTTGATCGAGCCGATGAAATTCAGTTTCTGGTGCAGGATCCTGAGCGCCTCGCGGGTCACTGCTTCTGCGGTGAGGAGTACGTTTGCCATTTTCTAATAGCCCTTGCGTTGTCTGACTTGACGGTTGCGCGCTCTGATCCAGTCCTCGGTCGACATGTTGTCCGACAGTTCGATCTCGGCCGGCGATGACCGGCGCGCGACCTGGCTGAGCGGACGGAGTTCGTCGGCCGGCGGCGGGGGAGCGCTTGGGATGCGGGACCGCTGATCGCCGAGCCAGGCGCGATGGAGCGCCTTGATCGCGCGGGGATCGGTGACGGCGGCGAGTTCCTCCGGCGCGAAGCCGAGCGACAGGCCGTAGTCGCGGAGCCGGCGCGCCATGTCGGCGTTCCAGCCCTTGATGTCGCGGCGGAGCTCCTCTTGGGCGCTCGCGGCGCGTTTTGCCTCCGTCTCACGCGCGAGCATCGCCCGCGCCCTGAGCTTCTCTCCGAGCTTGGCGGCGACGAGATCGCGCGCCTTGCCGAATTGCATCGCCCGCTGCGCCGCCATCGCCGCGCCTTGCGGATTCCGTTGGCGGAGGAGCGGCCAGTCGAGCCGCTTCATTTGCTGCAGCTCTTCGTCGAGATAGACGAGCGCGGCGATGTCGCGGACATGCTGCTGCTGCGCGGCAAGGTCCGACATCAGCGCGCCCCGCGCCCGTTCGAGCATCCGCCGCTGGCGCGCGACGTCCTGCGTCTTCTTCGTGTAGTCCTGCTGGCGGAGGAACGCGTCCTTCAGCGCCGCGGGGACGGTGTAGCACCGCCCCTCATAGTCGATCTCGCAGGTCTCGCCCGCGCCGGCATCGCCGAACGCGAAAGGATCGCCTGCGCCGGGCGCGTCCGGATCGCCGGCCTGCGGCGTCTGCCCCGGACCGTACGCCGCCCCGGGTCCCGCCTGCAGCGGGCCCGAGGACAGGCTCCGGCGGGGATCCGCGGCGCCAAGTCTCGTCCTGCCGTTCGCAGCCGTCGGGAAACCATTCCCCGACAGCCGATCGGCATCAGCACCATTCATCATGGTCGTCACTCCGTGGTTGCGGTTGGTGAAAAGAAAAAGCCGCCCGGGCGGGCGGCTTTGGGGGGAAGTGGATTTGTCCCTAACGGTGGCTCAGGGAATCCATGCTCCCCTGCCCCGCGAAATCTGAAAGTCAACGCCCGTTATCTTTCGACGCATTCCCACCAACTCGGGCGACACGTCAAAGTACTCGGCGATGGCAACGTCTCCAGCTCGATCACGGAGAAGCTGAAGGAGGGCAACCCTCGGGACTAGAATCGCACCTGCGAAGTATGTCGCCTCCGCCTCGTACTCCGCGTCATAATCGCTCATCATCATCAAACCGTCATCCGTCACATACATCTTCGACGGCCGGTGATGCAGGACGATATGGCCGATTTCATGTGTAAGGGAGTTGTTCTGGCGTCCCCGACTGTGCGAGTCATTCAGAATGACCAGGCTTGAACCTCCGTCACGAATGGTGGCGGCTGACCATTCTTCGCTGCCAGCACCAGTCAGCTGGCGTAAGTCTCGAGCGGAAAGGTTCGGAACGTCCCCGGGACGCCAGACAATTATTCCCAGATGTTGAGCGAGCCGTAGGGGATCGATAGCGTCCGTCGGACGCAGTTCAAGCTCTCTGCGGTAGCCTTTCGCGGCATTCTCGCACCACGTCTTGAAGCCGCGGCGAAGCTCTGTCGCCACCTACGTTCACCCAACTCTATTTGTGGGGCCAGTTCTTGCGAGCCAATATTATTAGATTTGCCAACGAATGCGCCGTTTGCTGCGTCACCGTACTCTTTCGCCGAAAATGCACCATCGGGGGATTGGCCTCCACATCGCTGCGCATTGTTTCCGGCTCAACACCCAGCCACCGGCAAATCTTCTGATAGTTCAGCAAATCGGGATGAAACCCCTTCTCCACTCGCGATAGCGTTGCATGACTTATTCCGATTTCCTTTGCCACTTCGCGTACACCTCGACCGGATCGTTTTTCGAGCACCAACCGACCTAGGTCTTCCAGCAGCGGCATCCACATCTCCTTGGTTCGAATGTAAGACGACGGTTGACGATCAGACCGATTCGGTCCTATGTCTTACATACGAACCACCTCTGGCACGGTGCGTCGCACAAGGCAAATGGCGCAATCCTCCCCCGGAGACCGAGGTTCGGTTTTGCACTAAGGAAAAAAACTCATGACAGTCTATTCCGTGAATTACGACCTCAAGAAGCCAGGACGCGACTATCAATCACTCTACCAAGCAATTAATAGTTGTGGAGCGACTTGGCACTACCTTGGGTCGACTTGGCTTGTCGACACCACGCTGAGCGCCCAATCGATTTGGAGCCGGCTGTCGCCGCATGTCGACGCCAATGACTTCGTGTTGGTCATCGGCGTCACACGCGATTACGAGGGACAGCTTCCAAAAACTGCGTGGGACTGGATCAACCAAAGGCTGTCGCGGGCGGCGGCTTAGGGGCTTGGATGGTCACCTCGAACCCGGGTCAGCGGTTCAGATGCAACCGCTGACCCAAGCCACAAAGCCGATCAGGACTCAGCCCACACTGACATGCGACAAGCGTAGCCATGTAGCTTCTCCGAGAACTACCGGACTGCTTGTGGCACGATTTCTTGCTAGTCTGCGGACACAAAGCCCCGCTGGATAACCGGCCACATCACAGTCTGTGCCCCTTCGCCGCCTCCTCCTCGCCGCCCTTGTCGCCCTCGCCCTCCCCGCCGCGGCGGAGGCGCAGGATGACGACGCCCTCATCTTTGTCGCCGCCACCGCCGAGCGCGGGGCCG
>CAYOBK010000260.1:0-2317 GCA_964402275.1 uncultured Bauldia sp. | reverse complement strand
GACGATGTCGGGACGACGTCCCGCACCTCGTAGCTTCCGGTCGCCAGCGCGCGCGCCAGGATGTCGTTGCTGTTGGTGGCGACGACCAGCTTGTCGATCGGCAAGCCCATCTCGGCCGCCGCATAACCGGCGAAGACGTCGCCGAAATTGCCGGTCGGAACGCAGAACGAGACCGCGCGCTCGGGTGCGCCGAGAGCGACGGCAGAAGCGAAGTAGTAGGTCGTCTGCGCAACGATCCTCGCCCAGTTGATGGAGTTGACCGCGGTAAGGGCGACCAGGTCGCGAAGTCTCTGATTGGCGAACAGCGCCTTCACCAGTGCCTGGCAGTCGTCGAACGACCCCTCGATCGCGATCGGGTGAACGTTCGCGGCGCCGGATGTGGTCATTTGCCGTTGCTGGACGGGCGAAACCCGGCCCATTGGAAACAGGACGAAGAGGTCGATATTGTCCGCCCCGCGGAAGGCTTCGATTGCCGACCCGCCGGTGTCGCCCGATGTCGCAACGGCAATCGTTGCCCTTGCTCCTCGCTCGGCGAGCAAATGGTCCATCATCCGCGACAGGAGCTGCATCGCCAGGTCCTTGAACGAGAATGTCGGGCCGTGGAACAATTCCAGCAGCCACGACCCGGCATCGCGCTGGACCAGCGGCGTGACCGCCGGATGGCGGAAGGAGGAATAGGCGTCGCGGCACATGCGAAGGAGCGCCGCGGGTCTTATCTCGCCGTCGCAGAACCGCCCGGCGACATCGGCCGCGACCTCGGCATAGGGCCGTCCGGCAAAAGCGGCGATTTCGTTTGCGGCGAGGCGTGGCCAGGAGACGGGCATGTAAAGGCCGCCGTCCGGCGCGAGGCCGGTCAGCAGAACGTCCGAGAATCCAAGCTCAGGAGCGGCGCCCCTGGTGCTCACATAACGCAAGAACGAGCCTCCGCTCCGGCGGTTCTGGTCGAGGGAGGGGCGCAGCCTAGCCATGGTTTGTCCGCCCAGCAACTCGGGGATTGCCCACCTCGTGGGCAAACTGCCGCGTACCGCGGGCGGGTCGGCAAAAGCCAATGAAAACGGCGGAATCTCGGAGACATCCCGACGGGACCGAACCGGTACAGGTCACAGTTTGGGCTCATTCGGGGACCGGTCCCGGCGCGGCTTCGGGTACCGGGCCATTGCCGCCACCGGGCGCTGCCGGGCCGCAGTCCGGGCAATTCACCACGATTTCAATGGTGGCGAGCGCTGCAGCGGCGGTCCCTGCCCAATACTGGATCCCGTAGATGCCGGCCGCCTCCGGCGCTGTCAGGAGCGCAGGGGTGGCGATGGTCCGGGCCGCGCCGAGGATTTCGCCGGCGGCATTGATGATGCGTATTTCGTCGAACCGCCCCCCGGGGCCCTGCCAGTCGACCTCGATCTCATCGCCGGCGCCGATCACGGTCGCCGCTTCGAGCCTGGCGACCGGCGGCGTCACCACCAGCGGATGCCGTGCAATGGGCTCGTCACTCACCCGCGTCAGATAGACCAGATCGTACGTGCCCCCGGCGAGCGGGGCGTCCATGAAGGTGGGCCGGCCGAACAGGGACACGCGGACCGACGAGACGATTTCGGCGTCGCCTCCGGCCTGGCGCATGATTGCCAGTCGGTCGCCGATCGCGGCATCGCCGGTCCATACGACCTCGAACGTCGCGCCGCCCTCGACTTCGGCCGGCGCCACGAGGTTGGCCGTGGCCGCCGAAATTTCGATCGGCCGAACGGCGAGGACGTCCTGCGCGACGGCCGACCAATAGCGCAACTCGTAAATACCGGCGGTTGCCGGCGCATACATCGTCACGGCCTCCCCAAGCGGACGGGCGGCCGCGAAATAGGCATCCGCGGTCATGTCGGGCGCGGCGAGCCTGATCTCGTCGCCGCGGCCCCCCGGACCGGCCCAGTCGACACGGAAGCTGCGACCTGCGACCGCCGACACCGCGACATCGAGCCGGATGGCCGCGGCGACGATCTCGATGGCCGCGCGGGCCAGAACTTCGCCGCCGCCCGGGATCGGGGGTTCGCCGCGGTCGGGACCGGCGACCAGGAGAATGCTGTAGCGGCCCGGCGCCGCCGGCGCCGGAAGGGTGACTGTCGGCTCGCCGCGGATCACGGGCGCCACCACCGGAGCCGTGTCGAGCGGAGCGACCGGCACGATCTGGATTGTCTCTCCGCCATGCGCCGGCGCCTGCCAGGCGACTACGATATCCGCGCCCTGCTGGGCCTCCTCCGGGGCTGCCAGGGATGCCGGAACGGCCTCCAGCCTGAGCGGTATTCGGGCCAGGACGGTCGATCGGTCGGCATGCCAG
>CAYOBK010000259.1:0-3162 GCA_964402275.1 uncultured Bauldia sp. | reverse complement strand
AGTTCGCGATAGTTTTCCGAGACTTGCGCATTTGCCGCGCCGCCGGCGAACAGCGCCTGATGCGTCACCGCGAACACCGCGATCGCGCCAAAAAGCGCGCCGGCGAAAACGAACGAGACTTTGCGTTTCATCCGCCAACCTGAATTCAGTAGGGCTCTACCCACCACGGCCCGGGATTGATTGCGTCCCCGCCACGCCGGAATTCTACATAGAGCACCGGCCGCACCGTGCCTAGCTCCACCCCGCTGGCGGCGGCGAGCTGGGTTGTTGGCATCGCGCCAACCGGTTCGCCGGCAAGAACAAATTGGCCTTGCTGGACGTCGAGCCTCGCCATCCCGGCGAGCACGACCAGATACCCGCCGCCGACGTCGACGATCAGCATGTTGCCATAGGACCGATAGGTCCCGGCAAACGCGATTCGGCCGTCTGCCGGCGCCGCCACGGCCGCCCCCGGCCGCGTGGCGATCGATTGCCCTTCCGCGATGCCCCCGAGCCCGTCGGGCATGCCGAAGCCGATCAACAGGTCTCCATTGGCCGGCCTCGGCAACGTCCCCTGCGCCTCCCCGAAGTCCACGGCCGGATCGATTCTCTCGGCCGCCCCGGATGGCGGCAGGTCGGCGACCGCCGCCGGTTCGCCGACTTCAGGCTCCCCTTCGATGTCGAACGCCGCGATCAACTCTTCGAGATTACGGGCCTCCGCTGCAAGGTCCGCCAGGCGCGCCTGCTCCGCCGCCAGCGTCCCGGCGGTCTGATCGAGCGCCTGCTGGCGCTCCGCGATCAGGACCTCGAGCCGCTCTTGTTCGTCCACAAGTTGGTTGGCGGCATCGATGATGCGCGTCCGTTCGGCGTTCTGCCGTTCACGAAGGGCGAGCAGCGCTTCGATATCCGCCGCAAGGGCTTCGGCCTCGATCCGGATCTCGGGCACCACGGCGCCGAGAAGAATGGCGCTTCGGACGGCGGTCAGAGCATCTTCCGGCGTCACGATGATCGCCGGCGGAGGCGTCCGGCCCATCCGCTGCAGCACCGCCAGCACTTCGGCCAGGACGTCGCGGCGATCGGCGAGGGCATTGCGGAGAACCGCTTCCTCGCCCGCCAGCTCCCCGAGCCGCCGCTCGATCGCGTCGAAATCCCGCTCCAATTGCTGTACGCGCCGATTGGTGCCGATGAGGGCCTGGTTGAGCCCTTCGCGATCGCGGTCGAGATGGGCAAGCGCCTCGCGGAGCTCGTCCCTGCGCTCTTCGGTGACCCCGATCTCTTCGAGGATCGCGATCAGTTCCGCCTGCCACGCGGCTTGCTGATTGTCCTGCGAATAGGCAGCCCGCGTGCCGGCGCCGAGGGCGCCGCTCACTAACGAAACAATCAATAGGAAAACGCGTCGACGACGGCGTAGCACGGCCCACCGGATTGGCGGCAAGATCATCGCCGATGCTTATAGGACCGAATCGGGTTGCATCGCGACGGCGGCGCCCGCTGTTCACGCGCGATGATAAGGGTGGCCGGCGAGGATCGTCATCGCGCGATAGAGCTGTTCGGCCAGCATCACGCGCGCGAGCTGGTGCGGCCAGGTGAGCTTGCCGAACGACAGCACCAGTCTTGCGCCGCCGGCGATCGACGGCGACAGGCCGTCGGCGCCCCCGATGACGAACGCAACGTCGCCCGCCGACCGATCCCGCCAATCCGCCACGCGCTCGGCCAAGGCCGCGCTATCGAGCTGGGTGCCGCCGGCGTCGAGCGCAACCGTCAGCGCGCCGCCCGGCACCGCAGCGGCGATCAGCCGGCCTTCCTCTTCGCGGCGGTCCTGCGGCCGTTGTTTGCGGCTTTCGGCGACTTCCCGGACGATCAGCGTGACGCCGGTCGCGCCGGCAAGCTGATCCACCCGCTTGCGGTAGCGGTCGCTCAATTCGCGCTCCGGTCCGGTGCGCAGTCGTCCGACCGCGACGATCGACAGCCGCACGCCGGCGTCCTTCAGGTACCGGCGATCTCTTGCCTCGCCACGGCGTCGACCTGCCACATCTTCTCAAGATTGTAGAAGCTGCGGACCTCGGGCCGGAACACATGGACGACGATGTCGCCGGCATCGATCAGGACCCAGTCGCAATTCGGCAGGCCTTCCACCCGCGGCGTGATCCCCGAATGCTGCTTGAGATCCGAGATCATCCGGTCGGCGATGGCGCCGACATGACGATGCGACCGCCCCGAGGCGACGACCATATAGTCGCTCAGCGGCGATTTCCCGGTGATGTCGATTGGGACGACGTCCTCCGCCTTAGCATCTTCGAGGCTTCGGAGAACCTGGTTGAGGGCGTCCGGGATCGGAACCGATCGCAATCGCGGAGCCCGACTGGCAGCACCCGCGGCGCTGCCTGGCTGTATTGCCGATATCAGCGGTTGTTCCTCTTTCCTCTCAACTGTCGCGGCCGATGGGGCCGGCGAACGACCCGCACCGCCAGAATAAGGGTGAAACGGTGAATGTTTCAAGACGCGCCGCGCGGCGACCGCCGTTTACGTATCTCGGTCGAGGACAAGGCGACTCGCGGTCCGTGGATGAAAACCCAGGCCGGAGGCCGCATTGTCGCCAGCTCGGCGGCAAATCGTTCCGGGATGCGCGATTTTTGCAACTGCCGCGCCGTGGGAGAGGCCAGCGCCGCCAGGGTGCTCCCCGGCCGGTCAACCACGGCAAACGGCACCGTATCGGCGATCTGCCGCCAATCCTGCCAGCGATGGAAGCCGGCGAGATTGTCGGCTCCCATGATCCAGACCAGCGCAACGGATTTGAGGCGGCGGCGGAGCCAGAGGATCGTATCGGCGGTGTAGCGGCTGCCGATCTCCTTTTCGATCCCGGTTACCGAGATGCGGCGGCCCTTGGTCAATGCATTCGCTTCGTCGATGCGTGCTTCCAGAGCCTGCGACGGCGGACTCGCCTTGAGCGGATTGCCCGGCGACGCCAGCCACCAGACCCGGTCGAGGCCGAGCCGATGCCGCACCGTTTCGCTGGCGGTGACGTGACCGCGATGGGTCGGATCGAAGGAGCCGCCGAACAGGCCGATTCGCATCCCCGGGCGATGCGGCGGAAGCGAGAAGCGGCGGGGCACGTCCGTGATCAGTTCCCGCCCTCTGCCGCCCGCCGCTCGGCGACCCACTGCTCCGCGGCGGCGGCCATCG
>CAYOBK010000258.1:0-2058 GCA_964402275.1 uncultured Bauldia sp. | reverse complement strand
CTCGGCAAGTCCAAGCCGCGTTCGGCCGCAAGGGCCGCCACGTCGGCGGCCAGAGCGGGATCGATCGGAGCGGCCGACAGAGGGGTTGCGGCCCCGCTCCGACCGCCCGAGGGGCCGCCATCCTGACGGGCCCCGGCGTCGGATTGCGGCGTCGCGGGGGGCGGATCTCCGGTATTTCGCGGCGAGACGAAGATGAAGGCTGCCATGACGGCAACCAGTATGACTCCGATCGTCCCGGCGAGGACCCGGTTTCGTCCCGGCATGATCAGGCGGTCACGCCCTGAGGCTGAACCGGCGCTTCAATTCCGAGACGATCCCGTCGATACGGCTCCGCGCCTTGGACGACAGCGGCTCGCCGGCCTTTGGAGCCACCGGCTGACAGCGCCAGTCCGCGCCGCTGCCTTCTATCGCCACGTCCAGTATGGCTTCACATCCCGGCAAATCGCGAATCCGGTCCATTATCAACTGCGAGAGTTCTTCGGCTGTCTTTGGCTGCATGTCCAGCATTGTCGACACCTCAACCAGGGAGTCGGGCGAATTCGGCATTGAGTTCGACTTTGCCGCGTCCGTGTCAAGGTGCGTGGCATTTCCCGCGATTCTTGCGGCGCCCGCGGCGGCAACCGGTCCCTCTGCCGCCCACTCATCTGACCTGCCGGCAAGACAACGCCGTTTAACATCGTGGCCGGTGTGCTGAAACCGGACGCCGGCGAGAGCTCTTCGACCGAAGTCGTCAGGGGCATGGAGGTTTCGACCGGCGGCCGCAAGCACTGGGGTGCCCCGGCGCCGGTGGACAGGCGGTTGGAGGGCGCCGAATGCTCGGGAGGGTCGGGGCGGTGACCTGAATCCGCGAGGCGGAGGCCGAGCGAAGGCACGCGGCGGCGGTGGCGCTGACCGTGGGCAGGCGCCGATGCGACCGGCCGCAAAGCGGGCCTGGAACCCGCACCGATCAGGCGTCGAGGAAGGCTCGCAATATGCCGTTAGGCATAGTGCCACGGGGTTCGTGGACTGATATCCGGATTCCGGTGCCAGAAGCCGCGATAACGAACGAGAATGATCAATCCGGTGTGGTTGGTCACAAGTCGCGCGCTGTCTTGGACACCGGAGGATAGAATGACCAAAATGGCATTGAGACTTTCCACGTCAGTCGTCGCCATAGCGGCAGGCTGCGGTCTTGCGACCACCGCGTTGGCGAATGACGATGTCCTGGCAAACATGGCCGCCGGCAATGTCGTCACGCCGGGCATCAACTACGAGCTTTGGAACCTCAGCCCGCTTGATCAGATCACGCCGGCCAATGTCGGCCAGCTGACCGTGCAGTGGACGCTGGCGATGGGTGTGCTGGAAGAGTTCCAGGCGCCACCGGTCGTGGTCGGCAACACCATGTACATCGTGTCTCCGGTCAATGCGGCCGACGGCGCCAATCAAAATGTGTTCGTTATCGCGATCGACCTGAGCCGCGACGGCTATATCCTCTGGGAGTTCCGTCCTGACATCGACCGCGAAGGCGCGCTCACCGCCTGCTGCGGCGACCAGACCCGCGGGCTCCAATACGCTGAGGGCAAGATCTTCTTCCATACCCTCGACGGCCAGGTGTTCGCGCTCGACGCCGAGACCGGCGAGCCGCTGTGGCGGTCGGTCGGCGCCGACGTCACCATCCGCGAGCATGCGCCGGGCAACGGCGTCGTGGTCGGCGACCTCTACATCATCGGCAATGAGGGCGGCGAATCCGGCGTTCGCGGCAAGGTCTCGGCGTTCGACATCAATGACGGCCAGACCCAATGGGTGATGTACAATATGGGCCCGAACAACGAGGTCGGCATCGGCCCGCGTTACGACCCGTTCTACGCCTATCTACAGATCGACAATCCGGGTCTCGACAGCTGGTACGGCGACTCCTGGCGGCGCGGCGGCGGAACGTCGTGGAGCTACATGCCGGTCGATATCGCCCGGAACATGTTCTACTACGGCACCGGCAATTGCGGTCCGTGGAATCCCGACTACCGCCGCGAATGGGGCGTGGTTACCCTCGACGCCAATGGCGAGCTGCAGGACTATCAC
>CAYOBK010000257.1:0-3477 GCA_964402275.1 uncultured Bauldia sp. | reverse complement strand
ATCCCCTCGGTCGCGCGGCGCTTTGAGCCGAATTCGGCCCCAGGCGCGCGACTCCAAAGTTTCAGTTGCCCTGACCTTAGCAAAGTCGGCGGCTGTCACAAAACGGTCGTCCGCTACCGTCGGGCCGGCCCTGCCCCGCGAAGCATGAAGTCGACGGTGGCGTCTATTTCTTCCTCATCGTCAAAGGTTTGCGCGGGAAGCACGGAGCGGATCAGATAATAGCCGGCGATCAGCGAACCGAACCAGCGGAACATCCGATCGGGAGGGATATCGCTCCTGATCTCGCCCGCCTCGACGAGATCCGCCATGGCCCGGCTTAGCGCCGCAAAGCCGTCGGCCAGGCTCGGCGACAGGAGCAGTTGGCGAAGTTCCGGCTGGAACGGCAGCTCCTGGATGACGATCCGAAGCAGAGGGCCGTAGCGATCGGCGAAAGCAAGCCGGCTGCGCATAAGCGCTTTGGCGAGTCGGCGAAAATCGCCGTCGGCCTCGTCCTGGAACTCCTTCAATTCGTCGAGCGCGGCCGGGATCAGCAAACGACCCGCGACCGGCCGGATGAGCCGTACGAGCAGCTCCTTCTTGGTACTGAAGTGACGAAAGATGGTTGCTTCGGCCACGTCGGCGCGGTTGGCGATCTCGTTCGTCGAGGTCGCCTCGAATCCGCGCTCCGCGAAACAGACAAGAGCAGCCTCGACGATCCGCCGTTTCCTGGCGGTCATCGGACCTTCTTCGGCTTCGACCGCGTCGGCGATCGCTTCGATCGCCGACGCCAGATTCGTGTCGGCGGGCGCCTTAGCCATTGACAGCGACGGGACCGCTCGTCGAGCGGCGGTGGTAGAGCCAGGTACCAGCCCAAATCAGGGCGACGCCGATTGCACCGGTCGCGATCATCAGCAGGATCGGCACGGAGCCGTCCGGTCCCCCGATCACCAGCGTGCGATAGCCGGTTCCCAGATCGCTGAACGGCAACGCCTCCGCAATCCTCTCCGCAGCCAATCGGGCGCGGCCTCGATCGGGATTTGCGTGCCCGAAAGGGCGCCCTGGTAGAAGACGGCCGGCAAGGCAACAAGGATGGCGAAGAAGCCGAGCACGGCAAAAAGACCGGCGATCAGCAGCGTCAGCGCGGCGGAAGCGAGCCATGCGAACAACCAAATGGCGACGAGCGCGCCCCAATTGTCGCTGGTCCAGGCCACGGTCAAGGCGAGCGCAAGCGACGCAATGGCGGTGACGGCAATCGGCAGCAGCGTGCGCACGCCCGAGACCGGAACCGTGGTTTCCGGTCCTTTCACCGGCCGCGTCGCGAGGAACGCCATCAATGCGCCGACGAAAGCCGCGATCCAGGTGGCGAAGGTCATGACGAACGGAGCCGACAGCGCCGCGGGCGTTGCCGCGACATGGAGAAGCTCCACGGAGACATTCGCGCCGGGCGGCGGCGCGGCTCCCGGTCCTCCGCCCGGAGGAGCCTCGCTTATCGCGTTCGCAAGTCGAATTCCGGCAACCGCAGCCGAGAGCGAGGCCTGAAGCTGCCGCGAAAGCGTGCCGGCAAACTGCGTCTCGGCCAACGAAAGATGCTGGCTGGCGATGAATGACATTTCGACCGCGCCCGGCGCCATCACCTGCCGCGAGAACCCGACCGGGAAGACCAGAATCGCGCTGACCTCACCTTCTTCCAGCGCGGTGCGCGCCGCTGCCTCGTCGGCGAACATTGTCGTCCCGGCGGGCAAGCCGGCCTGCATGCCGGCGAGGAGTTGCTCGGACAGCGGCGCCGGCACCCCGGGCACGCCCTCATCGAGATTGACGATGGCGAGCCTGACGGCCGCGGGAAGACGCGACTGATCGGGCGCCGCGGTCAGGTTGAACACCGAGAAGATGATCATGATGGCGATCGGCGCCGCGATCGCCGCGCGCAGCATCTGATGCCCGCGGATACGCTGAAGAACCTCTTCCATAGCCCACCTCCGGAATGTGAGTGAGTACTCACTCTATGGTCTTTCGCGTGCCGGTTCAAGCTGGGCCCGCCTCCAGCACCTACGCTGCCCAACGCCCCGCACGAGCGGCCACCGGAGTTGCCGCTCCAAGGCGCCGTTAAGATTCTGTTTACCTTTGCCGGCCGACGATCCACGCACCAATTTGCCGCGAGGATCATCGTGGGTACTGTCATTGCGTTCCGCCGAGGCCGCAGCAGGAGCCGCCGCCGCTCCCGGTTCGATGCCCGTTCGATTGCCGCCGCGCTGCTGTTCGCGGCGCTGCTTGCGGGCGGCTATGTGGTCACATCCGACGAACCGGCCGAGGCGATCGAGGGCGTCTCCTTCGCGATGTGCAGCCGGCCGCCGCACAGCAACTGCGTCATCGACGGCGACACCTTCTATCTCGGCAGCCAGTCGATTCGCGTAGCCGACATCGACACGCCGGAAACCAATCAGCCGCAATGCGCCTATGAAGCCGAGCTCGGTGCCAGCGCGACGCGCCGTTTCCTGCAGCTATTGAATACCGGCCCGTTCGAGGTCGAGGCCTGGGGCACGCGAGACGAGGATCAATACGGGCGGAAGCTGCGCACGGTCAGCCGCAACGGCCAATCGCTCGGCGCCGTCCTCGTCGCCGAGGGGCTTGCGCGTGAATGGACAGGATCGCGGCGGCCCTGGTGCTAGGCGCGGGGACCCGTCAACGCGGGTCTTGAGAATTCGAGCGGGCAAATCCGCCGTCCGGCGGCGGCCGAACCGTGGTAAAGCGCTCCAGCCAAACAACGAGAGATTGCGCCCTCGGCCGTGTCGATTGGTCAGGGCGAGACTCCGGCGGTCGCTCCGGCCATGCCCGCGCTCACTCGGCAACGGGCGTTGACGCTGTCCGGCCCGGTGGCTATCTCAGCTGACACGGCCTTGATGTCGCCCGCGCCGCGCCCTCAACAGGCCAAGCCGCTGATCCCGTTGGGGGATAGTTTAACGGTAGAACTACGGACTCTGACTCCGTCAGTCTAGGTTCGAATCCTAGTCCCCCAGCCAACTTGGATAATCCGACCTTCCGACCATCGGATCGAACGGCGAACGCAAGGAATACTCCAGCTTTCGGCCGCGCAGGGCGAGGTTCGAAAGCACGAACGCCATCAACCGGCGCTTTGCCTCGACTGCGCGGCGCCGACTACGTGATTGCCACTGGTTACTCGCAGACCGGCAACGTCATTCGTGCTTGGCTCCATTACGGACTTAACCAAGCGGAAGGAGCTGTTGTCTTTGACGGAGCCCTTCTGGGCGTGGCCCGAAACCGGACGTGCACGAACATCGCCACCAATGAGGCGGTCGATTGCGATCCGACCCGGACCGACGGCGCCAAGGTGATTTCGCTTCTGACGGAAACAGATATCGAGACGATGGGACCCGCGCTTCGCGCCGAGACTGAAAACTATCGTCAGGTCGAAGTGGCCGGAGTTTCGCATGTCCCGACCGCGCAAGTTGACTTGCGCGATTACGGCGCTCCGGATCAGAA
>CAYOBK010000256.1:0-6368 GCA_964402275.1 uncultured Bauldia sp. | reverse complement strand
GCGTTATTTTCTGCCGATCCTGCGCGAGACCCCGAAGGAAGCCGAGATCGTGTCGCATCGGCTGATGCTGCGGGCGGGGATGATTCGACAGCAAGCAGCCGGCATTTATTCCTGGCTGCCCCTGGGGCAGCGGGTCCTGTCGCGCATCGCCCAGATCGTCCGGGAAGAACAAAACAGAGCCGGGGCGATCGAGATCCTGATGCCGACGATGCAGCCGGCGGAGCTCTGGCGGGAAAGCAGCCGGTACGACGACTATGGCCGCGAGATGCTGCGGATCGAGGATCGCCATGAACGCGCGATGGTTTTCGGCCCGACCGCGGAGGAGGTCGTCACCGACATTTTCCGCAGCTACGTCCGCTCCTATCGCGACCTCCCGCTCAATCTGTACAATATCCAATGGAAATTCCGCGACGAGATCAGGCCTCGTTTCGGCGTGATGCGCGGTCGCGAGTTCCTGATGAAGGACGCCTATTCTTTCGACGTCGATTTCGAGGCGTCGCGCGCTGCGTACAATCGGATGTTCATTGCCTATCTGAGGACCTTCGCCCGGCTCGGGCTGAAGGCGATCCCGATGCGCGCCGAGTCGGGGCCGATCGGCGGCGACATGAGCCACGAATTCGTAATCCTCGCCGAAACCGGCGAAAGCGCAGTGTTCTGCGAGAGACAGATTCTCGACATGCCGGTTCCCGGCGAGGACACCGATTTCGGTGCGGACCTGTCGGCCATTGTCGAGCGCTGGACCGCGCCCTACGCAGCGACCCACGAAAAGCACGATCCGGTCGCGTTTGCCGCGCTCGCCCCGGACAACCGGATCGCGGCGCGCGGCATCGAAGTTGGCCACATCTTCCATTTCGGCACCAAGTACTCCGAGCCGATGAAGGCGGTGGTCGCCGGTCCCGACGGGATCGAGCGGCCGGTGCAGATGGGCTCCTACGGGATCGGCGTGTCACGGCTTGCCGGCGCCATCATCGAAGCGAGCCATGACGAGGCCGGGATCGTGTGGCCGGAAGCCGTGGCCCCGTTCCGCGTGGGCATCATCAACCTGAAGCCGGGCGATCACGCCGCCGACGCCGCAGCCGCCGAGCTCCATGATCGCCTCGCGGGCGCCGGAATCGAAGTGCTGTTGGACGACGTCGAGGCGAGCGCCGGAGCAAAATTTGCCACCATGGATCTGATAGGCCTTCCCTGGCAGCTGATCGTAGGACCGAAAGGAGTCGCCAGGGGTGAGGTCGAGATTAAGCACCGGGCAACCGGCGAGCGCCACAGCCTGTCGGCGGATGCGGCGTTGTCCCGTCTTGTTGAGGGCTGACCCGGTTTGACCGCGACCGCAACCAGGTCGACCGCCGACCCGAGGGGCGCCCGCCCGTTCTCCCGGTTCGAATGGATGGTGGCGTTCCGCTACCTGCGGGCGCGCCGCCGCGACCGGTTCATCTCGGTCATTTCCCTGATCTCGCTCATCGGGATCATGCTCGGCGTTGCGACGCTGATCGTCGTGATGGCGGTTATGAACGGCTTCCGGCTCGAGCTGATCGAGCGGATCCTCGGCATCAACGGGCACGTGATCCTGCAGCCGATCGGGACACCGCTCGACGACTACGATCCGGTGGCCGAAGCGATCGCCGCCGTCAACGGCGTCACCGGCGTCTTGCCGCTGATCGAGAGCCAGGTGCTGGCGGACGGTCCCGGCGGTTCGGCCGGCGCGCTGATCCACGGCGTCCGCGAACGGGACCTGGCGTCGGTGCCCGGGCTGACCGAGAACGTCGTCGTCGGCTCCCTGGTCGCCTTCGACGACGCCCGCGGAATTGCGCTCGGCTCGCGTCTCGCATCGATGCTCGGAGCGGGCGTCGGCGACACCGTGACGCTGATCACGCCGGACGGGCCGGTAACGCCATTTGGCGTCACGCCCGGCAACATCACGCTCGAAGTGGTGGCGATCTTCGAGATCGGCATGTCGGAATACGACGCCACCTTCGCCTTCCTGCCGTTCGGGCTTGCTCAGGATTTCCTGGCTCTCGGCAATGAGGCGACAGCGATCGAGATCTATCTCGACGACCCGGATGCGGTCGACGAGATAAGGCCCGCGATCGAGGCGGCGATGGGCCGCCAGGCCTTTCTGGTCGATTGGCGCCAGCGCAACACGACCTTCTTCTCCGCGCTAGAGGTGGAGCGCAACGTCATGTTCCTGATCCTGGCCCTGATCGTTCTCGTCGCGGCGCTCAACATCGTTTCCGGACTCACCATGCTCGTGAAGGACAAGGGCCGCGACATCGCCATCCTGCGCACACTCGGCGCGACCAGAGGCGCGGTCATGCGGGTATTCTTCATGACCGGCGCGGCGATCGGCACGGTCGGGACGCTCGCCGGTCTCGTGCTCGGCACCGTCCTGACACTCAACGTCGAATGGCTGCGCGGCCTGATCTCCGCCTTGACCGGGACCGAGATCTTCTCGCCGGAACTCTATTATCTCAGCGTGCTGCCGGCCGAGATGGACCCGGGCGAGGTGGTTGCCGTCGTCGTCATGGCGCTCGGCCTCAGCTACCTCGCCACGATCTATCCCTCCTGGCGCGCCGCCCGGCTCGATCCGGTGGAGGCGCTGCGCCACGAATGACCGGCGAACCGACTTTGCGGGAGTCGGCGCCGGTGTTGCGGCTGGCCGGCATCAGCCGGCACTTCGCCGAGGGCAAGGGCCGCCAACTGGCGGTCCTGAGCGGCGCGGACCTCGATCTCTTCCCCCACGAGACGGTGGCGCTGATCGCTCCGTCCGGCGCCGGGAAGTCGACGCTCCTCCACCTTGCCGGCCTGCTCGAACGCCCGGACGCCGGGGAAGTCTATGTCGGCGGCAGGGCGGCCGGCGGCCTTTCGGACCAGGAACGCACCGCCATCCGGCGGAACGAGATCGGTTTCGTCTACCAGTTCCATCACCTCCTCCCGGAATTCACCGCCCTCGAGAACGTGGTCATGCCGCAAATGATCCGCGGCATTGCCCGCAAGGAGGCCGAGAGGCGGGCCCTGGAATTGCTCGGCTATCTCGGCGTGGCCGAACGGGCGAGCCATCAGCCGGCCGAGCTGTCGGGCGGCGAGCAGCAGCGCGTGGCGATCGCCCGCGCCGTCGCCAACGCGCCGCGGATCGTGCTCGCCGACGAGCCGACCGGCAATCTCGACCCCGCGACGGCGGAACGCGTCTTCGAGGCGCTGTCGGCGCTGGTGCGCGCGTCGGGCCTCGCCGCGCTAATCGCCACGCACAATCATGTGCTGGCCGAGCGGATGGATCGGCTGGTGACGCTGGAGGACGGGAAGATTGTCCAGCTCTGATGGCCGTGCCGCGCGGACATTGAGACTCGGCCTTGTGCCGGCGGCAGCCGCCTTGCTCGCCGGATGCGCCGCGGACGGCTACTACCAGCAGTCGATTTCCGGCCATCTCCAGCTGATGCGCGACCGTGAGGAGATCGCCGCGGCGCTGGCGGCCGAGGCGACGCCGGCCGAGCTGCGCCGGCAGCTCGAACTCGTCACCGGCATCGTCGCCTTCGCCGCCGACCGGCTCGCACTGCCCGACAACGGCTCCTACCGGACCTTCGTCCCGATCGACCGCGCCTACGTGCTGTGGAACGTCGTGGCAACGCCGGCCTTGTCGCTCGCGCCGGTCACCTGGTGCTTCCCGGTGGTCGGCTGCGTCGCCTATCGCGGCTATTTCGACGAGGCCGAGGCGATTGCCTTCGGCGAGGGGCTGCGGGCGCAAGGCCTCGATGTCGTGGTCAGCGGCGCCCGGGCCTATTCGACGCTCGGCTGGTTCGACGATCCGGTGCCGACGACGATCCTCTTCGATCCCGACTACGCGTTGGCGGCCACGATCTTCCACGAGCTCGCCCATCAGCGCGTCTACATCAAGGACGATACGGCCTTCAACGAGTCCTACGCGATGGCGGTCGAGGAGGCCGCGGTTGAAATCTGGCTCTCCGAATACGGCACCGCCGAAATGTGGGCGGCGTACCGCCGCGGCGAGGAACGGTATCAGCAGTTCCTGGCGCTCGTCCTCGGAGCCCGCTCCGAACTCGACGCGATGTACCGCTCGGGGGCGGGCGATGCCGAGAAGCTCGCCTTGAAGGAGGCGGCCTTCGACGCGCTTCGCGCCGACTACGCCCGGCTGAGGGCCGCCTGGGGCGGCTATCCCGGCTACGACCGCTGGTTCGCGGAGGACCTCAACAACGCCAAGCTGGCGCTTCTTGCCAACTACACCGGCTACGTCGATGCCTTCCTCGCGCTCCTCGCCGATTCCGGCGGCGACTGGGCGACGTTCCACGCGCGGGTGGAGGCGCTGTCTCGGCTGCCGCCGCCGGAGCGCGAGGCGATCCTCCAGGGTCTCGCCGATCGAACCCAGGCGTAAGCGGCGGCGCGACCATGATACGCGCGGCGTTTCACCCTACCGCCAGCTCGGCAAACCGGTCGGCCAGCCGCTCCAGCCCCCAGCCGCGAACCAGCGCGCTTGCGCGGTCGAAGGTCGGCACCTGGTCGTCGAGACGGGGGATCGGCGCCGACGCGTCCATCGTCGCGATCCGGCGGTAGAGGCGGAGCGCGTCCGCCTGCGCGGCGAAGCGCCCGTCCTTGAGCGCCGCTTCGAGGCTCGGATAGCGTGAAAGGAGGCTTGCGGCGCCGATCGCGCCGACCCCGCGGGCGCCGGGAAGCTTGTCCGACGGATCGCCGCGGAGGGCGATGAAATCCGGCACCTGGCGCGGCTCGACGCCGTAGCGCTCGCGGACCTCGGCGGGCCCAATGCGAATGAGCTCGCCGCCCTTGACCGGGTGGAGGATCGTCGTCCGCTCCGATGCCAATTGGAACGCGTCGCGGTCGCCGCTCGCGACGATCGCCGTCCCGCCGCGTTTTTCCTCGGAAGCAACGGCGGCCGCGAGAAAATCGTCGGCCTCGTAGCCGGCTTCCTTGGCGGTCGCGAACCCGCAGGCGGTCACCAGCGCCGGCAGTATGTCGAGCTGGTCCAGGAGGCTCTTGTCGAACACCCGGCCGCTTTGATAGGCGGGGAATTCGCGGTGCCGGTAGGTCGGTTGGTCGAGCCGGTCCCAGCCGACGAACACGGCGCGCGGCTTCTCGGCGAGATAGAGGCGGATCAGCGTGTTGGCGAAGCCGACGATCGCGCCCGCGCCCTTGCCGTCCGCGCGGCGGACGGTCTTCGGCACGCCGTGATAGGCGCGGTGGGCGAAGGAATCGCCGTCGACGACGAGGAGGGGACGCGATGATCTGTTGGAACCCATTGCACCGTCGGCCTGGTTTGCGCGACCACGTCGTCCCGGGTTTCGTGTCACGGCCCTGAACGATCTTCAATACGGCGCCGGATCTTGAACCGCTTCTAGCTCAAACACGCCGTCCGGTAGCGTTCCGTTTGCCGCCGGTCGCCCTGCTGGCGGGATGGCGGCATTCGTAAATGTCAGTGCGCTGCCGGCAACGCTGCTCAACAGAGCGCACACCAAAGCTTAGGGACTGACAGAACAAAACAAGAATATAAAGGGCTCAGACAGCGAACTCCGGAGGGGAGGGGGCATGGTTTCGCGTTTGAAGGACATCGCCGGGCTGGTTTCGATCCTCGCCTTTCTGGCCGCCATCGGCGTCTGGTCGGGGATGCTGACCGGGGCGCTGTGACGGTCGTCCCCAGCGGGGCGACGCCGCCGGTGGACTTGGGAAGGCCCGGGCGGGCAAATGGCGGCGGAGGCGTCGATGCAATCGGTCATTCGCGAGGTCGGGTTCGTTCACCTTCGGGTGCATTCGGCCTATTCGCTGCTGGAGGGCGCGCTGCCCCTGAAGCGGCTCGCCGAGCTTGCCGCCGCCGACAGGATGCCGGCGCTCGGCCTTTGCGACACCGGCAACCTCTTCGGCGCGCTGGAATTCTCCGAGACGATGGCCGAAATCGGCGTCCAGCCGATTATCGGCTGCCAGCTGGCGGTCGATTTCGCCGACGACCTCGAGGTCGGCCGCCGCTACCGGCCCGGCGGCTCGCGGCTGGCGGATATCGTCCTCATCGCCGCCGATGAGACCGGATACAAGAATCTCGTCCATCTTGTTTCCCGATCCTTCATCGACACCGACCCCGGCAGCATGCCGCATGTGCTGATCGGCAATCTCGTCGACCACGCCGACGGACTCATCGCACTCACCGGCGGCAGCAAGGGGCCGGTCGACCAGGCGCTGCTCGCGGGCCATGAAGGCCCGGCCAACGAACGCCTGTTGCGGCTCGCTTCCTCGTTCGACGGGCGGCTTTATGTCGAATTGCAGCGCCACGGGACACCGGAAGAACTCGCCGCCGAGCCGGCGCTTGTCGATCTTGCCTACCGTCACGGGCTGCCGCTGGTCGCGACCAACGAGCC
>CAYOBK010000255.1:0-4872 GCA_964402275.1 uncultured Bauldia sp. | reverse complement strand
GCCCCTGCATCCCGGCGAGGAAGCGGACGACGTCGAGCGGTTGCGCCTCGCCGCGCCCCAGCAGCATTTGCCGCGCCAGCGTCGCGCGGTTGAGCGCGCGCGTGCCGAGCACCTTTCCAGCGGCGGCCATCGCCGGCTTCGGCTACTCGGCGCCGACGCGGAACCGGCTGACGACCGTCATCGTCGTAAGGTCGACGATGACCGTCACCAGGCCGGCGCCATCGCGGAAGGTGTAGGCCATCCGGTCGCCGTCGAGCGTCTGCTCGACGAGTTCGGCATCGGGGGCGAGGCCGAGCGCCTCGGCAGTGACCTCGCCGGTGATCGTCGTCCGCTCGATCAGCGCCCGGGGATCGCTCGTATCGGCGATGTAGAAGCGGTAGATGATCGCGACCAGCACGGCGGCGACGCCGATCCCGAGCGTCGAGAGGCCGATGATCATCAGCCGTCTGAGGCGCTTTTGCACCCTGATCAGGGCGGGGTCGAGCGGCTGCTCCTCGGGCGAGCCGGACTGAGGGGACATGGCCAGAGACTCCGGAGATCCGAACCGAAACGTCGAGGTGGTTGCATCGGCACGGAACGCCGGCATCCGGCTCGATGCCTTTCTTGCCGCCGCCGTGGCCGATCTCAGCCGGAGCCGTGCCAAGCGATTGATAAAGGACGGCCATGTCGCGATCGACGGCGCGACGGTAGTGGAGCCCAAACGGCCGGTCAACGCCGGCGACCGCGTGAGGATCTCCCTGCCCCGGCCGCTTCCCGCAACGCCCGAGCCCGAGGCGATGCCGCTCAACATCGTCTACGAGGACGACGAAATCATCGTCATCGACAAGCCGGCCGGGATCGTCGTCCATCCGGCGCCGGGCCATTCGCGGGGTACCCTGGTCAACGCGCTGATCGCCCATTGCGGCGCGAGCCTTTCCGGCATCGGCGGCGTCAGGCGCCCCGGCATCGTCCACCGCCTCGACAAGGACACCGGCGGCCTTCTTGTCGTCGCCAAGAACGACCGCGCCCATCAAGGCCTGGCGGCGCAATTCGCCGCGCATGGCGTGGACGGCGGCCTCGAGCGCGAATATCGGGCGATCGTCTGGGGCGTCCCGACGCCGCGCGCGGGCGCGATCGACGCCGACATCGGACGGTCGGCGAAGAACCGGCAGAAAATGGCGGTCTCGCCAGGACGCGGCCGGCGGGCGGTGACGCATTACCGCGTCGCCGAAACCTTCGGCCCGGCGTCCGCGCCGATCGCCTCGCTGTTGACGCTCCGGCTCGAGACCGGCCGCACGCATCAGATCCGCGTCCATTTGGCGAGGCTCGGCCATGCGCTGATCGGCGATCAGACATACGGCAGCGGCATGGCGACCAAGGCGGCGAAGCTCCCCGAACCCGCCCGAAGTCTCGTTCGCGGGTTCCGGCGGCAGGCACTCCACGCCGCCGTCCTTGGCTTCCGGCACCCCGTAAACGGCCGGCAACTGCGCTTTGTGTCCGAGCTCCCGCCCGACCTGGCGGAACTCGCCGCCGCGTTGCGTCAAATCGGCGCTTCTCCGGTAACTTTGTGCTGAAGACGGGCGGTTAATTTCGACCGTGGATTGTTCTTGCGGCGGGCGGAAAGCCTTCCTACATCAGGGTTTCGCTGGGTCTGGGGAGGCTTCATCCGAGATTGTCATAGGGGTTCGGTCGGCACTTGCGTCGAAGTGCTGTCGCGCCCATGATCGCGCTCCTGCCCCAATCCAGCGATAGAAACGATTCTCCACTGTCAGGTGTTGCCTCGACGAGGGACACTCCGGCAGGCACGACGAACGGTGTGCGAAAGATGGCTCACGCAGCAACCCTCCCAGCAATAGCGGCCGGCGAATCCGGCCTGACGCGGTATCTCGAAGAGATCCGGCGCTTCCCCATGCTTCAGCCGCAGGAAGAGTACATGCTCGCCAAGCGGTACAAGGAGCATCAGGATCGCGACGCCGCGCACAGGCTCGTCACCAGCCATCTCCGGCTCGTGGCGAAGATCGCCATGGGCTATCGCGGCTACGGCCTGCCGATCGGCGAGGTGATCTCCGAGGGGAATGTCGGCCTGATGCAGGCGGTCAAGCGCTTCGAGCCGGAGCGCGGCTTCCGCCTTGCCACCTATGCCATGTGGTGGATCAAGGCCGCCATCCAGGAATACATTTTGCGATCCTGGAGCCTGGTGAAGATGGGGACGACCGCCAATCAGAAGCGGCTGTTCTTCAACCTCCGCAAGGTGAAGGGCCAGATTCAGGCGCTCGAAGAGGGCGACCTCCGCCCCGACCAGGTGCACGAGATCGCGACCCGCCTCGGCGTGACCGAGGAGGAGGTCGTGTCGATGAACCGGCGGCTCGGCGGCGACACGTCGCTGAACGCGCCGATCCGCGCCGATTCCGAAGCCGGCGAATGGCAGGACTGGCTGGTCGACGATTCGATCAACCAGGAGCAAATCCTCGCCGACAAGGAGGAGGCCGACAACCGGCACAAGCTGCTTGTCGACGCGATGGAAGTGCTCAACGACCGCGAGCGCCGCATCTTTGAGGCGCGCCGCCTCGCCGAAGATCCGATTACGCTGGAGGAGCTTTCCGGCGAGTTCGGCGTCAGCCGCGAACGGGTTCGCCAGATCGAGGTCCGCGCCTTCGAGAAGGTGCAGGAGGCGGTGAAGAGGGGCGCGATCGCGCTGGAGCGGCCGCGCGCCGAGCAAGAGCCCGCCTGACCGCACTGGGCGGAAATCACGACATGCGCTATGCCCGGCCTCGCGCCGGGCATTGTCGTTTCGGGGCGATGCGGACCGGCGTTTTGAGCAGCGGAAGTCGCGATGCGGTTTCTCACCCTTGCGGAAGCGGCGTCTCTCGTGCCCGCCGACCGCCTGACGCGCGACCCCGCCGGCAGGCCGATCCCGACCATGATCGCCGGACAGAAGCGGATCGATATCGGCATGGTCCGGGAGATCGACGAGGCATTGCCGTTCGTAGAAGCGCTGATCCGCTGGCTTCCGCCGGACGCCGATCGGATCTGGTGGATGACCAATTGGAGCAGCGGGATGAGGACGCCGTTCGAGGCGTTCCGGGCCATGCGCGACGGCCTCGGCGCGACCTCCGAGCTGGGCAAGACGCCAGTCTGCCATTTCGACGTGCAACCATGGACATTGGATCAGCTCGAAATGACGGTCGGCGACAGCCGGGAAGCCGAGGCGCTGGTCGGGATGATCTTTATGGCAATGCTCAGCGACTGGGATGGGTGGCTGCTGTCGTCGGCGACCGGCGACGCGATCGAATTGTGGGAGAGGAATCTGTTCTTTCACGCCGGCAGCCGCCGCAGTGCCGCCGCCGCCGATGACATCCTTCGCCGCTTCGAAACGCGGCCCCCGATCTAGGCGATGGCGGAGAAGCGACGCCGGCGGCAGCCCGGCAAGAAAGCGAAGCCACCGTCGCCCGCGAAGGCGCAATCCGCCGGTGCGGTACTCACCTTCCGCCCGGTGACGCGCGGGACATGGGCCGATTTCGAAGCGCTGTTCCAGTCGCCCGGCGCGCCGAAATATTGCTGGTGCATGGCCTGGCGCGGATCGAACGAGGAGCGGAAGGAGTGGGCGGCGCTGCCTCAGCGCGCACCGGCGCGCGGCGCGATGTCTCCCGCCAACGAGCGCCGCAAGGCGGCGATGAAGCGCCGCGTCGATGCCGGCACGCCGGTCGGCCTCCTCGCCTATGATTCGGGCGAGCCGATCGGCTGGGTATCGGTCGCGCCGCGGCCGACGTTCCGTCCGCTCGGCGGACCCGCGGATCCGGCCGGCGATGCCGAGGCGGTTTGGTCGGTGGTGTGCTTCTTCATCAAGCGGAGCCGCCGCGGCGCCGGCGTGAGCCGCGCACTCCTCGCCGCCGCAATCGACTACGCCAAAGCCAATCGCGCGAAGATCGTCGAGGCCTATCCGGTCGATCCGGATTCGCCGAGCTACCGCTTCATGGGCTTCAAACCGCTTTACGAGGGCGCCGGTTTTTCGCCGGTCGGCCGCGCCGGTTCGCGCCGCACCGTGATGCGCCGCAAGGTGACCTAAGGCGCCGCCACGGCGGTGCCGTCCCACACCGCCATCGCATCGCGGAAAATCCGCGCGCCGACCGTGCCCTTGGAGAAGGCGACGACCGCCCGTTCGCCGGATTGGAACACCAGGCTGATGTCGAACCAGGGCGACGTGGCGAAGCGGTTGGCATTGAGCCGTGCGCTGTCGGCCGGCATTTCGAGAAGGTAGCTCCCGGGCGTCGACACCACGGCACCCTCGAGTTCGAGGCCGATCGATTCTTCGCTGGTCTTCACCGCGACGTTGTCGACGCCGCGGAGCGGCTCGGCGTTCCCCGTCGCGGTGGTCAGGACGCTCACCTCGTGGCTCGCCGCCGCGTTCGCCGACGTGCTGAACGTGACGTCGAAGGTGAGGCCGCGGTCCGGGACATCGATATGCGCGGCGACCACCGGGCCGAGCACCACGTCGTCGACCAGCGCCCAGGAGATCGTCGCGCGATGTTTCGCCGAGACCTCGCCGCCGGCCGGCTCGTCGTAGAAATAAGCGGCGGGCTCGGTGAACACCACCAGTTCGCCGGTGAACGGATCGATCTCCGCTTCGACAACCTGTTCGGCCTGCGCGCTCTCGCCGGTGAACAGCGTCGTCACGAAGTCGGAGACATTGTCCCAATCCTGCCAGACATAGTAGCCGACGCCGCCGGCGACGATCAGGAGAAGGAGGACGATCGTCAGGCGCGCCGTCAGCGACATTCGCTCCCGGGATCCGTTCTTGTGCGGCCGCTCCCAGCCGCGGCCGCCGCGGCGCGCCCGCGCCAGCCGCTCCTCCTTCTTCGCCTGCCGCCGCGTGCGGGGCACCGAGGGCGCTTC
>CAYOBK010000254.1:0-7477 GCA_964402275.1 uncultured Bauldia sp. | reverse complement strand
GATTCGCGTCGCCTCGCCGGCCGCGACCTCGCCGAGCGCTTCGCCGGTGATCGGATCGAACATCCGCAGCCGGCCGCCGCTGCTTTCGCCGCGGAATACCTGCCGATCGGAGTTACGGAAATAGAGGTTGTTGGCGTCGAGCGCCTGCAGGACCGGCGCGCCGTTCGGGTTTCCGGTGAGCGCAATCCGGTTGACGACATCCGTGGTCGCGCCAAAGTCGCCGGCGTTGTCGGCGAGCTCGCCCATCAGCGCCAACAACTCCTCGTTCGACATTTCGAAGTCGGCTGCATCGTCGGCCTGTGCCACCGGCACCGGCTCGGCCGCGGCTTCTTCCTGCGCGCGGGACGAAGGCGACATGGCGGCGACGCTCAGCGAGACCGCGGTCGCGACGATCAGGGTAAAGCGCCATCGCCGCGCCAAATGAGTCCGAAGGCCGGAAAAGATCATCATCTGCCGGTCGTGGTCCGCCCGCCGCATCAGGGAAGGAGGGCGGCGGTGCCGCCCTCCTTGTTGCGTTGTCGACCGCGATCAGAAGGTCTGCCCGCTGCAGACCCCGGTCGCAATGTTGTAGTTGCCGCACCTCAGCGGGAACCGCCAATCGGCGATCAGGTTCCGCGAGTCCGGGAGATAGTCCGACCACTCGTCGCCGACGACGAGGCCCGGCGTCCGCGACACGATCGCGAACTGCCCGTCCGCCTGGATTTCGCCGATGAGCACCGGCTTGGTCAGGTGATGGTTCGGCATCATCGTCGCGATGCCGCCCGTGAGGTTCGGGACGGCGACGCCGATCATCGCATCGATGACGGCATCAGGATCGGTTGTGCCGGCCGCCTCGACCGCCTTCACCCACATGTTGAAACCGATGTAGTGGGCTTCCATCGGGTCATTGGTGACGCGGTTCGCGTTGCCGGTGAAATCGTGCCAGGCCTCGATGAATGCCGTGTTCTCCGGCGTGTCGACCGACATGAAGTAGTTCCACGCCGCCAAGTGGCCGACCAGCGGGCTGGTGTCGAGACCCGCGAGCTCCTCTTCGCCGACCGAGAACGCGACCACCGGGATATCGAGGGCGCTGACGCCCTGGTTGGCGAGTTCGCGGTAGAACGGCACGTTGGCGTCGCCGTTTATGGTCGAGACCACCCCGGTAAATTTGCCCTGCGATCCGAACGCCACGATGTCGGACACGATCGTCTGCCAGTCCGAATGGCCGAACGGCGTGTAGTTGATCATGATGTCTTCGGGCGCCACGCCGCTGTCGAGCAGGTACTGCTCGAGAATGCGGTTGGTGGTGCGCGGATAGACATAGTCGGTGCCGGCCAGCACCCAGCGCTCGACGCCTTGCGCCATCAGATAATCGACGGCCGGGATCGCCTGCTGGTTCGGCGCGGCGCCGGTGTAGAAGATGTTGCGCGAGCTTTCTTCGCCCTCATACTGCACCGGGTAGAAGACGACGGTGTTCAATTCCTCGGCGACCGGAAGGATCGATTTTCGGCTCACCGAGGTCCAGCAGCAGAACACGACGTCGACGCCTTCGACCTCGACGAGGTTGCGCATCTGCTCGGCGAACAGCGGCCAGTCCGATGCAGGATCGACGACGACCGGCTCCAGCATCCTGCCGAGGACACCGCCCGCGGCGTTCTGCTGCTCGATCAGCATCAGCATCACTTCGCTGAGCGTCGTTTCGGAAATCGCCATGGTGCCGGAAAGCGAATGGAGGATGCCGACCTTGATCGTATCCTCCTGCGGCAGCGCAGGCGTCGTCGCGGCGACGACCGCGACCGCCGCGGCAGCGGCGAAGGATTTTCTGAGAAGACCCATTTGAGAAACACTCCCCTGTTTGTCGACGCCTTGGGAGGACGTCAGGGACTGATCCGCAATTCCTGTGCCAGTGCCGAAACAGGCGCAGACGAGATGGAGTTGATCGGGCTGCCGCACATGGCGGCAGTGGCAGCCCGCGAATTGGGCAGGTCAGCCGCGGGGTTACTCAGGATGCCTGTTCGAGCGTCAACGATTGCGTTGTCCTCTTAGGAACCTGACTGGGCGGGATCGCGCACCTCCGGTCTCTGCCGGCCTTGGCCGGACATTTCACCGGGTGCCACCGCGCCCAAATAGACACCGGCCAAAATCAGGGCACCGCCGGCGACAAGTGCCCAATTGATGATCTCGCCGGTGAAGATCACCGCATAGATCGCCGTCACAACCGGGATGAGCAGGAACTCATACGAAACTGCGGAGGCCGACCATCGTTGCAGGACAAAGACATAGAGGCCGAACACGCCAACCGACCCGCCAACGATCAGGAACGCCATTGCCAGCAAGCTGTCTGTCAGCACCGGCCAGGCCCAATCCTCGCCAACCGCCGCTGAAAGGAGGCCGAGGAGCACGCCGCCGAAGGTGAGGGCGACGGCATTAGTTGCAACCGGATGCGCCCGCGGGGTCAATTTCAGCAGCACGCCTGTCTCGGCAAAGCAGGCGGCGCTCGCGAGCATCGCCAGGAGCGACAGGATCGGGACGTCGGTGCTGACGCGATCGACAAGCAGGAGGCCGACCCCGGCTACTGCCGCCAGCGATCCGACAACCGCGCGCAGGCGCACGCGCTCCAGGCCGTGAAGGCGCGCCAACAGCATCGTCATCAACGGCACGAGCGCGAGCAACATCCCCGCCGTCCCGGGCGGTGTGTCGCGAAGACCCCAGAAAGCGAACGCAAACGCCAGAAAGAACCCGACGATCCCGTACAATAGCGCACCGACCAGCGCACCGCCCGTCGGAACTGGGACCTTGAGGAAGAGGAGTGCCGCCCAGAAGATTGCGCCCGCCGCGACGAACCGCACGGCAGCCGCCCAGAACGGGTCCATCTCCTGGACAACGACCTGAACGCCGACGGCGTTCCCCCCTGCGAGCAACACCATCAGCAGGAAGGCGGCGAGAGTAGCGCCGTTACCATCCCGCTCCGTGCTTTCCGCGCCCATGGCAGCACACTAGCGCGACCCGACGGAGCTGTCTGCTCGTCGGTTCAATCGAGCTCGGTGAACCTTTGCGCGAGAAACGCCAGAAGGTCGATATCGCTCCTTCCGGTGAGCGAGACATAGGTCAGCGTGAGCCGGGTGCGCGGCCGCACCATCGCGCCGGGATACGGGAGATAGACCAGCTCGCGCGAGCCGAAGCCGGGGGAGGCGGTGGCCACCTGGAAGCCGTCGGTCACCGTCACGTTGACAAGGCGGCGGGCGAGGCCGTCGGGACCGTCGATTGCGTCCGGCACGCCCGCCAGGCGGAGATAGCTCGTCTTGTCCTCGGCCTGACGGAAGCCGTCAATGAACGCCTCTGCCAAGGCCCGCAGATCCTCGCCTTCGCCCTCGCCATGGAGACGCGAGGCGAGTTCGCGTCCGATCGGATGATTGTGCCCGGCCTGGCCGTCATGATCGTGACCGCCTTGCGCGTGATCGGAGCGATGATCGTGCCAGTCGTGCCGTCCGTGCATCACTTGACCTCCGGGCCCGCCGGGATGGTCACCGGCTTGTCGATGATCGCCTTGTGGCTGCCGAGCTTGCCGGCCGAGACCATCGCGCCGAGGACGTCGACGATCACGCGCGTCGCGAGAAGCGACGTGATGTCGGACGTGTCGTATGGCGGCGACACCTCCACCACTTCGAGGCCACAAATGCCTTCGGCCGCCACCTTGCCGACCAGCGCCAGCGCCTCGCGCGGCAGGAAGCCGCCGGGCTCCGGCCACCCGGTCCCGGGCACGAAGCCGCAGTCGACCGAGTCGATGTCGAAGGAGATGTACACTGCGTCGGCGTCCTTCCACGCCGTCTCCAGCGCGATCTCGGCCGTCTTGTCGACGCCGTACTCCTCGAAGTCGGCCATGGTCAGGATCGTCGTGTTCCGCTCGCGCGCGACCTTGACGCCCTCGCGCGGCACCTGCCAGCCGCCGATCCCGACCTGGATGAGATTGACCGCCGGAACGTTCGGAAGGTTCGTTGCGTGGAACCACGGTGTTGTATGCATCCGCTCGTCGAGATCTCGCTCCTGAATGTCGATATGGCGGTCGAAATGGACGATCCCGATCCGCTTCGACGTGCACTCGGCGATGCCCCTGACGCAGGGGAAGCCGATCGAATGGTCGCCGCCGATCATGATCGGCAGCGCGCCGGATGAGAAGACGTGGCTTACCGCCCGGCTGATCTGGTCGAAGGTCTTTTCGATATTGGCCGGGATCGTGAAAACGTCGCCGACGTCGCAGAGCGTCATCTGCTCGCGAAGGTCGATCCCCAGCTCGTAATTATAGGGCGTGTACAGCGCCGAGATCCGCCGGACGCCCTGCGGTCCGAAGCGGGTGCCCGGGCGATAGGTCGTGCCGCCGTCGAATGGGACGCCGATCACCGCCGCGTCATAATTGCCGACCAGCGTTGCGTCCTCGACATAGGGCGCCTTCAGGAAGGTGTTGATGCCGGCATAGTGCGGCAGCTCCCCGCGCGCGAAGGTCGTGATCGATTTGTCGCTGAGGCTGTCGGCGCCGGTGAGTCCCATGCGCAGCGCCCATTGTCGCTCCTTCGCCCAGGCGTCTTCCGGAATCCTGCCCTCCTTGACCGCGGCCCTCCAGCCGCGCGCCTGCAGCCGGTCGAAATCGGGATGGTGAAGCCGATGTCGCTCCTGGCCAGCGGCGATCCGCGTGCTTGTCCTGGTATGGCTTGTCAATGCGGCCTCCCACTCGATCCGGCCGTAAGCGGAATGACTTTCGGCTCGTCGGGCCGGTTGCGATCGAGCTTGAGGTCGAAGGTGATCGTCGCGCCGTAAGCATCGGGAAAATCCGGGTCGTGGCGCACCTTGTCGAATACGAGGACGCGCGTCGCCAGCTTGAACGCCTCGCGGATATCGTGCGTCACCATGAAGATCGTCATGCCCGTCTCGCGCCAGAGCCGAAGCAGGATTTCGTGCATGTCGGCCCGGATCCCGGGATCGAGCGCGCCGAACGGCTCGTCGAGGAGCAGGACCCTCGGCTTCATGATCAGGGCCTGCGCGATCGCAAGGCGCTGTTGCATGCCGCCGGAAAGCTGCGCCGGATAACGGTCGCGCGCCCGCCACAGGCCGATGCTGCGCAGCGTCTCGGCGACGGCATCGCGGGCGCGCCGGCGGGCCGGTCCGAACAGGCGTCCGAGGAACCGCGACGTCGCGAACTCGCCGGCGATCACCAGATTGTCGGTGACCGTCAGATGCGGGAACACTGAATAGCGCTGGAAGACAATGCCGCGGTCGGGCGTAGGCTCGAGCGCGACGTCCTCGCCGTCCACCTTGATCGCACCGCGGCTCGGCTGCTCCTGGCTGAGGAGGAGACGGAGGAAAGTGGATTTTCCGCAGCCGCTGGCGCCGACGATGGCGCAGAACGTTCCGGTGGCGACGTCGAGATTGATCCGCTCGAGCACCGGCGTCCGGTCGTAATCCATGAAGAGGTCGCTGACGGTGACGCGGCTCATGCGCGAACCTCGGCGCCGAGTGGGCGCGCTTGCGAGACCAAAAGCGTCTTTCTCCCCCCTTGTGGGGGAGAATGTCGCGTGCCGATTTGCCGGACGGCAAATCGCTGCCGCGACAAGAGGGGGGTTAAGGAGACGCTCTCGCCACGCGGCTGGCGCCGGGTCGTCGGGCGAACAACGGCCCCACCCGAAACCGCCTTGCTCCGCTCGACGGTTTCGACCTCCCCACAGGGGGGAGGTGAATGAGTGCGCCGCGCACCGCTCATAGCCCCGCTCCCCTTGGATAGGCCCAACCGAACATCCGCGCCGACAGCGAGCGAAGGGCGAAATCGAGCGAATAGGCGATGAGCGTGATCCAGGCCACGTAGGGGAGGATGATGTCCATCGCGAGGTAGCGCCGAACGAGAAAGATGCGGTAGCCGAGGCCGCTCGTTGCGGCGATCGCCTCGGCCGAGATCAGGAAGATCCACGCCGGCACCAGGCCGAGCCGGGCCGCAGTGATGAGGTGCGGCATCGACTGCGGGAGCGCGATGCGCGTGATCATCTGCCAGGTTGAAGCGCCGAGCGTCTCGGCCTTGATGATCTGCTCCTCGGGGATTTCGCTGACGGTCTTGGCGATCGAGCGGATCATCACGGGCGCCGTACCGATGACGATGAGAGCTATCTTCGCCGTCTCCCCGAGGCCGAAGGCGATGAAGAGGATCGGGAGGACCGCCAGCGGCGGCACCAGCGAAATCGCGGCGACTACCGGCGCCAGCGACGAACGTAGCAGCGGCAGGAAACCGATCGAGATACCGAGCGTCAGGGCCAGCAGAGCCGAGATGCTCATGCCCGCGCCGAGGCGGATGAGGCTTGATAGCGTGTCGGTCCACAGCAGGTAGTCGCCGGTCCGTGCCTCCGGCGTGAACGCCATCGTCCAGAAGGACTCGGCCATCGCAGCCATCGACGGCAGGATCCGGTCATTCGGGTTCTCCGCGAGCCGTTCCGCGCTCGCGGTCGCATAGACGAACACGATGATGACGAACGGCAGCATGCCGAGAAGGAGCGCGGTGACCCGGCTCGGCTTCCGATTGAGGAAACGCTTGCGTTGCCGCGGCCGCCGGCGGGGCTTCGGCGACCCGCCGTCGGCTGCGGCTTCCGACATGCCGGCCTCGATCGCCGTCACAGTGCGCCGTCGGCCGCCATTTGCATGAACGTCGGATCGAACCGGAGTTTGACGTTGTTCGCGTCGCCGAGGATCGTGCCGTCGGCGAACTCGATACCGACGAAATCGACGCCCGGTGCGCCGACGCCGAGGATGCCGTGGTCGAACAGGAACGTGCGGACATAGTCCATCGTCGTCGGCAGTTCGGGGCTGTTGGCGAACGCAACCGCCTCCGCCGGATCGTAGAACATCTGGGTCGTCGCCAGCTGCGCGTCGTATCCGGCGAGGTTCGTGCCGGACGCCGCCGCCATCGCCTCGCGGGCGGCGATCCCCTCCGGCGTGTCGGACGACATCACTGCCATCATTTCGTACCAGGCACCGACCAGCGCCCGGCCGAAGTCCGGATTCTCGGCAAGAACATCCGTGTTGACCATCATGATGTCGATGATCTCGCCGGGAATTCGGCTGGAGTCGAACACAAGGTGGGCGTCGGGCGATTCGAGGATCGTCGACAGCAGCGGGTTCCACGTCACCACCGAGGTTACGTCGCCGGTGGCGAACGCCGCGATCATGTCGGCGTCGGAGGTGTTGACGACCGTGAGGTCGCGCTCGCTCGCGCCGATGGAATCGAGCGCGCGGGCAAGGAGATAGTGCGACACCGAAAGCTCGACGAGGTTGACGTTCTGGCCGACGATGTCTTCCAGCGCATCGGCGCTCTTGAGGATGATGCCGTCATTGCCGTTGGAAAAATCGCCAATGATGAGCGCCGTGGTGTCGACGCCGCCACCTGACGGTATTGACAGCGCGTCCATGTTGGTCATGGAGCAGCCGTCATAGAGGCCGGCCGTGTACTGGTTGATCGACTCGA
>CAYOBK010000253.1:0-10438 GCA_964402275.1 uncultured Bauldia sp. | reverse complement strand
GAAGGCCGGAGCCCCGTCCGCGGGGATCGTGCTTCCGACCGGGGGCGCGCGCCGGAAGCGCGTGGCGCTTCTCGCGAATTGCGCACAGCCGGTGCTCGACCCGGGCATCAACGAAGCGGCGATCCGCCTCCTGAATCGCATCGGCGTCGAAGTCGTCATGACAAAAGGCGAGACGTGCTGCGGCGCGTTGGTGCATCACATGGGCCGCGAGGCATCGAGCCATCGCTTCGCGGCCGCTAACATCGACGCTTGGACGCGCGAGATCGACGGCGCGGGTCTCGACGCGATCGTCATTACCGCTTCGGGATGCGGCACCACGATCAAGGACTATGGCTTCATGTTCCGGAACGACGCGCGCTACGCCGGGAAAGCGGCAAGGGTGTCGGCGCTCGCCATGGACATCACCGAATTCCTCGAAGCGCTGGACCTTGAGCCCGGCAAGTCAGGAGCCGGTCTTGCGGTCGCCTACCACTCGGCCTGCTCGATGCAGCATGGCCAGCAGCTGAAGGATGGCCCGAGGCGCCTGCTCGCCGCCGCGGGATTCGACGTCCGCGACGTCCCCGAGGGGCACATTTGCTGCGGATCGGCCGGGACCTACAACATCCTCCAGCCGGAGCTCGCGACACGGCTGCGCGACCGGAAGGTCGACAACATCGCCCTCACCCGGCCGGACGTGATCGCGACCGGCAATATCGGCTGCATCGTGCAGATCGGCCGAGGACTCGTTGCCAAGGGCATGAAAACGCCGATCGTTCACACAGTGGAATTGCTCGACTGGGCGACCGGCGGGCCGATGCCGCCCGCACTGCGGGGCCTGACAGCGCCGGCGCGGCTTGCACCGCCTCCCGCGCCGCAGGCCTCCGAAACGCCCGCCGCGATCTGACCGACCGGCCTGGGCGCGTGCTCAGTCGAGCATGCCGAGCCGGCGCCAGTCCTCCTGCACCAGGCGCTCCGGATCGCGATCCGTGGACACCAGCAGATAGCGCCCGTGGCTCCGGCTGAGCACCGACTGAATCTGGTCGCGCCACGCGGCGAAGCTCCGCCGATAGCGATCGAGCGTCATCCGGTCCACCGCCAGCTCCACCTCGTGCCCGCTTTCGACGTCGACGAAGCGAACTTCGCCCTCGCCCAAGAGGCCTGGCTCGACCTCCTCCGGCGCCACCACTTGGATTCCCCACACTTCCTGGCCGGTCGCGACCAGGATGGCGAGCTCCGCCTCGAGGTCCTCCTCCCACCAGTCGCTGAGGATGACCAGAAGGCCGCGGCCGACCAGTGTGTTGGTGACGGCGCGAAGGGTTTCGCCGAACGTTCCCGATGGCTCCGTCTTCTGCGCGTCGAGCCAGTCGAACATCTGCTGCGCGCGCATGATCCCATGGTAGCGCGGCGAGCGGTGAATCTTGCCGCCTGTGCCCGTCGCCAACTGCACCTGGTCGCTGCCGGCAAGCCCGACAAAGCCGAGCAGCGCCGCAAGCCCGAGCGCATATTGATATTTGTTCGGCTCGCCAAAATTCATCGAGCGGCTGGCGTCGATCAAGATTGTTATCGGCAGCTGCTTATAGACTTCGTATTGCCGCACATAGTTCTGCCCGAAGCGGGCGTAGATGTGCGGATCGAGATGCCGGATGTCGTCGCCGGGCTGATACTCGCGGTGATCGGCGAACTCCATGCCGGAGCCCTTGTCGCGCGACCGGCGTTCGCCGATGCCGGTCGACGCGGCGGCCCAGCGGGGCCGCAGTTTCGACCGGGCAAGCTTGTTCAGGACGACCGGCGACGGCTTCACGCAGCCTTCCGTACTTCGCTTTCGAGCAGCTCGGACAGAACGGCATCGGGGTTGATGCCCTCCGCCTCGCCCTCATAGTTGAGCTGGAAACGATGGCGGAACACCGGCGACAGCATCGCGCGGAGATCATCGAAACTAACATTGTACCGGCCGCTGAGGAGAGCGTTGCCCTTGGCGGCCAACACCAGCGACTGCGCGCCGCGCGGGCTGAGGCCGAAACGGAAGAACCGTCGAACCGTCTCCGACACGCCCGGCCGACCCGGCTGCGTGGTCAGGGCGAAGCGGGCGATCGACCGACGAACATGGTCGGCGATCGGGACCTGCCGCACGAGCCTCTGCAGCAACAGGATGTCGTCCGGCGCCAGCGCCTTTTGCGGCGGCGAGTGCTCGACGCCGGTGGTCAGGTCGAGGATTGCGTCGAGATCGTCTTCGGTCGGGTAGTTGACCACGCTCTTGAAAAGGAAACGGTCGATCTGGGCCTCCGGCAACCGGTAGGTTCCCTCCATTTCGATGGGGTTCTGGGTCGCCAGCACGCAGAACGGCTCCGGGAGCTTCATGCTTCGCCCCGCGGCCGTCACGGTGTGCTCCTGCATGGCCTCGAGGAGCGATGATTGGGTCTTTGGCGTCGCCCGGTTGATTTCGTCGGCGAGGAGCAACTGGGTGAAGATCGGGCCGGGCTGGAATTTGAGGTGCGAGCGACCGCTTTCGTCCGGGGTCAGGGCCAGGCTGCCGGTGACGTCGGCCGGCATCAGGTCGGGGGTAAACTGCACGCGGGCGAAGCTGAGGCCGGTGGCCGTGCCGAGCGTGCGCACCAGCAGCGTCTTGCCGACGCCCGGGGCACCCTCAAGCAGCACATGGCCGCCGCACATCAGCGCAATCAGCAGCTGGTCCACGACGTCCCGTTGACCGACCACCGCTTTCGCGATTTCGTCGCGGGTTCGGCGCAGCGCGTCGAGCAAGCGATCGAGCGCATCGGTATCGAGGTCGCCTGGATTTGCCGGGTCTGCGGCGGGCTTCGCCTTTACCGCCCGCCGCTTCTTGGTGTCGGAAGACTCCGCTTCCGTTGCTACGTCAACCCCCATGTCGTCGCTCCTCTCGGTCACACGTCGCTCTTCTTTTTTTATGCCGGCACGGCAACACCCGGCCGTACCCTGCGGGCCATGGCTCGCAACCCAAACAGGCTGGGGGCGTGCCTGATAGTCAAGTCGATCATGAATAGCGCCAAGGCCACAAGTGTCCAAACCCCCCATCCGGGTTGGGCGACCCACTGCCGTTCGTCGCTGAAAATCGGTTGGTCGCCGAGCAGAAGCTCGCCGCCGGTCGCGGCAGCCAGGGCCTGCAGCTTGTCGAAATCGGCCCTGCCGAAATTGTATCGGGCCGGATAGCCGACATAGACCGACGCCGATGCGGCCAGGTCGCCCGCCTCAACGTCGACCTGATAGGCGCCTGCGCCGGCCGAAAACTCCGCCTGATAGCGCCCGGGAGCGACGCGTTGCAGCGTGTATTCGTCGTCCGTCCCCGCGATCGACGCGACGACGCTCTGCCCTTCCATCGGCGTGCCGTCCGGATTGAGAACGTCGGCGGTGATCTGAACGACGTCGCCGATCCGGTCCAGGCGGACGCTCAGGCCAGGCCCCTGCGCGTCGGGAAGGAACTGACGGATGGTCTGCGACCACATCAACGGATATTCCGGCATTTGGATCCAGTCCGCCGTCCCGGCGCCGGCGCCATGCGTCGCCAGCGCAAGGACATGCCCGTTGCCGTACCGCCACGACGCCATCAACGGCACCTCGGCGCCCTCGTCGTCGGTTGCCACAAGGTGGACGTTCGCCGTCGGCTTGGCGGAGGTGCGGACGAAAGCGTAGATTGGCGGAAGCTGATCGGGGAGGCCCGCAAGGAATTCCGCGTCGCGATCGAGCCAGTTGACGGGCGCGATCTGCTCCTGGAACGGGGAATTGGACAGCGTCAGCGCTTCCTGCGACAGGATCGCCGGAAGCGCCCGGAAGTCGCCGGTCGAATGATATGTGCCGCCGGTGTATCTCGCCAGCCGATTGAGCAGCGGATCTTCGAGGCCGGCTCCGATTCCGACCGCGGATATCGATATGCCCGCCTCGACCGCCGCCACGATCAGCGCGTCGAATTGACCCTCGCCGGTAATGCCGTCCGTCATCACGACGATGTGCTTCGTCGCCGAATCGACATTCATCAGTTCTTCGATCGCGGTCGCGATGCCGGGAAACATGTTGGTGCCGCCGCGCTCCTCGACCAGGGGAAGCATCGCCTCGCGGACAAGGTTGTCGTCACGCTCCGCCGTCAGCGGCAGCAGCAGATAGGATTGCGAGTCGAACACCACCACGCCGACCCGCGCCGCCTGATGCAGGAGGCTGATCGCCGTAACGGTCGCCTCCTTGGCGATGTCGAGCCGCGTCACGTCGCCGATCGGCTGGCCCATGCTGCTCGACCGGTCAAGAACGAACACGATCGCGACCTCGGGCGCATCGTGCTCGATCCGCGCCGATAGCGGTGACAGCTCCTCGAACGGCGTCTGGTAATAACCGCCGGGACCGAAGCTGTTCTCGCCGCCGAGGATGAGCAGGCCGCGGCCGTGCACCCGGACAAGCTGTTCCAGATACTCCTGATTCTCCGTGTCGAACACAATTGCCGGCACGTTCATGAGAACGACGGAATCATATTCCAGCCACCCCTCGAGCGTGGTCGGCGCCTCGTCCGGACGAAGGATGTCGGCTTCGAGGCCCTGGATGGTCAGCGCCTGTGCGAAATATTCGCCGAGCGGCGGTTGCGGCGTCACGATGGCGATTGCCGGCGAGGGCTGAACAACGACGATCAGACCGTTGGCGTTGTTCTCGGCATAGGTATCGCCCTCCGCGGCGATCGTCACCTCGACCAGGAGATTGCCCTCCTCGCCCGCCGGCATCACCGTCTCCACGACGTTGCGGCCGGCCAGGAGAGCAACCTCCTGCTCGAGGATCGTTTCGCCGGCGCGGGAGATCATGATGTTTGCGGCACGCGCCTGCTGGCTGAACAGCACCGCTTCGATGGGGAAGATGTCCCCGGCGTAGACCCGCGGTGGCGCCGTTATCGCCTCGACGAGCACCTCGCCCAACGGCAATTCGGTGAGCGGCTGAATATCAACCGCAAGGCCCCGCGCCGCGAGCGTTGCGATCGCCCGCGCAATGTCACCTTCCGTCTCGTTGCCGTCGGTCGCGAGTACCACGCGCCCCGGCCGATCCGACGGCACCATTGCCGCCGCGATCATGAGCGCCTCTTCGAGATTGGTGCCGGGTTCCGCCTGAGCAATGCCGGCGTTCTGGCCGGCGCCACCGAGATCGGCCGCGATCCGGGTTGTCTCGCCCGTCGCGACCAGCGCGCCGCGTGCCCCAGCGCCACCATCGCCGAGGTTGTTTGCGACCTCGCGCAAGATGCGTTCGCGGTCCGGATTGCCGCCTGCCGGGCCGAGCTCGCCTCCCATGACGACGACAACGTCCTCGGCGGGCTCGCGGCCAAGCCACGGAAGCCCGACAACGGCGGCGAACAGAAACACGATCGCCGCGACGCGAACGCCAAGCATCAGGCGGCGCCGGGTCGACAACGGGTTGCTTCGATGCAAGGCCGACCGCCTTAGGAAGAGTTCCGTCCCGCGGCCCGCGAGCCACGTCTCTGCGAGAAGCAGCAGGAACGCAAGCAGCAAGAGCCACCACCACAGGCGCGCCGTGCCGCCGTTGAGAGCCGAGCTTTCCGACGGCTCGGACACCGCCAGCGCGATTTCGCCGGCGACAACCGGATTGACGGCGATCCACCGCCGGCCGTCTTCGTCCTGGAGCGTGTAGAGCCCGGCGCGGGTGGGGATAAAGGTCCGGTCGACGCCTTCAATCAGATAGTCGGCGCCCTCGGTGTCGATCGACCACACCTCGGCGCCGCCTTCGGCGCGTATGGTTCCGCTAACCAGGCGCGATTCGAACAGGCACGGTGCGCCGACCATGCATGGCGTCGGCGATACGTCGCCGAGGCGAATCCCCATCCAGTCGATGAGATTGGAGATGAACACGGGGAGCCCGGCCTGCTCGGACCAGGCCGACCCATCGATGTCGAACGCGATCCTGACCTCGCGGCCGCTCGCAGTGGTGCGCGCCTGAATCAGTGGCACGCCACCGGACTCCAGCAGCACCGTGGCGCCCGGCATCCGGGGCATGCGGTACCCGGTTTGCGGACCAACGCCCGGCCAGCTGATTGCGTTGGCGAGCGGATGATTGCTGTTCCAACCGGTGATCGAGGGCGACTGCAGGCCGTTCGGCACGGGCCGGCCCTCGACCCGGCCGGTCCCGATCCACAGGACATTGGTGTCGGGGACGAACGGAACCGTGGCGTCGTCGACGATGACGAGATCGAAATCGGCGCCCGTTCCGGGAAGCTCGCCAGTCTCGGACGTCAGCAGCTCGACATGCTCGAACGCCTGAAGCGCCGCCACCAGCGGACGTGAAGGCTCCCCGAGATAGAGTATCCGCGCGGTCATCGGCTCGGCGTTCACAACAAACCGGAGCCGATTGTCGGCAGGGCCGGCATCGCGCGGCAGCGCCAGCATTACAGTGCCCGGTCCCGGAAGATCCAGTTCAAGGTCGAACCGCTCCGGCAGGCGCGGTTCCCTGAACTCGCCGCCCGGTGTCAAGCGCGCGTCGACCGCAATCTCGTTGAGCCTGACGAAGGCGGTCTGCCCTATCGGCTGGAACAGCACCTCGACGACGGTTTCGGTCGGCGGTCGCTCGCCGACAAACGTCACCGTGCCGTCGATGCGCCAAAGCCCTTCCTCGTCTTCAACGTGCGCGAGGCTGGCCGACAGCGCGAGGTTGACGGTGTCCTCGCGGCCGAAGACCGCGCGCTCGACCTTCACGTCCGGAAAGGCGTCGAACAACAGCGTATCGCCGCTGTCCGAGCCATCGGTGAGAATGACGATCGTCGCCGTTTCGTCGGCTCCGAACAGCGACCTGACGACGTTCTCGGCCGCCACCCAATCCGCGTCGCCGTCGGTCGCCGCCAGCGATTGCAGCAACGGCAGGATGCCTGAGGCGTCGGTCTGGCGCGCGACCTCGATCCTGGGGTTGGCCGAAACGGTGACGACGGAGAACCGGTTGCCCGATCCGGCGGCGATCGAACCGATCCGGTCCGTCAGCGCATCCAGGGCAACCGCAAATCGGCTTGGCAACTCGTCGGTCGCCCGCATGCTCGCGGACGCATCGAGAAGGAAGACCGTGTGGTCGCGGTCGCCGCGGTTGGCGCCGAACAGGGGCTGTGCCAGCGCGAGCGCAATCGACAGCACGATCGCAATCTGCAGGAACAGCAGCGGGCTCGGCGGCGGCCAGCGAAGGGTCCGCCTCTGGGTGCCGGGATTGTCCAAAAGGCGCCAGAGGAGCACGCTCGGAACGTCGAGCTGTCGCCGCCGGCGCATATGAAGCACGGCTATTACGATCGCCAGCCCGCCGAGAAGCAGCCAGACCGGCGCAAGCAGTGTCACTCGCCGGTCTCCGCCAGAATCGCCTGGAAGTACCGGCCGACTGCCTCGAGGTCCTCGGCGGGAATGGTGCCGCGTGCAACCTGTTGCTCGATGAACGCCCGCCACGCGCCGATTTGCAGGCCATCCTCTCCGACCGCCATAAGTTCTTCGAGTGGCGGGAGGTTGAGGGTGATCATTCGGCCGTTGCCGGGATCCGGGTCGGCGAGCAGCATCTCGCCCTCGGTAATGACGGGAAGGATCGGCGTGCCGTCGCCGGCGAGCGGATTTCCGCCGGCGCCGAGACCCGGAAGATCGCCGCCAAAGCCATCCCCTGCACCGATGATCTCGGCCTCGGCCGGCGTCGGGGCGTTGCCGATGTCGCCTTCATAATAGGCGTCGTCCCATGGGTTTTCGGCAAGGTTTCCGCGGATGTCGGCCGGGGCCCCTGGACCCGCTGCCGGATTGATGTCTTCGGCGCGGACGTCCATCCCGGGCGGGGGAGCCATCTGCTGACCCGGCCGGCCGGCCTCGATGCCGATTCCCTCGAATGGTGCGTCGAGTTCTGGCGCCACGGCATTTTCGTCGATCCCCGCCTGCGGGAGGTTCGCTCCGCCGTCGACCAAAGCCGGATCGACCGCCTCGATGGCGGTATCCAGGAGTGCGGCGTGGTTCGCCGGATCCTCCGCCGCGACCCCCGCTCTGGTATAGGCCTCTGCCGTCAGATCGCGAAGGCGCTGCAGTTCCGTGGCGACCGCCGCCCTGTCGACATTCGGATTGGCCTCCAGCTCCAGACCGAGCCGATTGAGTTCGTTGCCGAGGGCCTGGAGCGTCGGATTGGTGCGCTCCTCGCCGTCCTGGATAAGGATTGCGGCGATCGCCTGCAGTTGGGCGGCAGTTCCCAGGCGCTCTTCCTCATTCATCGCGCCGGGGGCCACAAGCTGAACGGCGGGCCCCGTGCCGGGGCCGAACGACACCGGCTCCGGCGGCCAGATGATCAGGGCCGCCGCAACCACGGCAAGGACCGGGACCGACAGCGCTTGCCACTTCAGCCGGAGCGGAATCAATCGCCGCGGATCGACGGTTGCCGTGCGGCGCGCGACATCGCGCAGAAGCGCCTCGCTGACGACGTTCCGCGATGCCGAGGGCGCTTTCGCCAATTGGAGCGCGGTCGTCAGCCTCTCGTCGAGGCGGAAGCGATGGTCGGCGGTTTGCGCCATGCGCATGATCCCGGGGCGGCGCGATGCCGCCGTGAATTGCGCGACCACGAGAGCGGCGATCGCGCCGAACATCGACACCAGCAGATGCTGGGGCATCGGCGCGGGGCGCCATTCGGCCAGCGAGGCCGGGACCGACAACCAGGAGAAAGACAACATCGGCGCGAGTCCGCCGAGAAGGACATGCGCGAGCGTAAGGAGGCAGAACAGGGCGAGACCGATCGCGACGCTGGCGACCAGCCCCTCGGCGAACATCAGCACTGCCGACCGCCGCCTGGCGGTCGTCAAAGCATCGACTAGTCCGGACAATCGGTGATCTTGGGCGGCGCCGCCCACCCCGGTGGCCCGGTCATGGACCTCGGCTGTCATAGGTCTCTCCCCGGCCGGCCCCGCCGCTTTTTTGCGGCCTCGCGCCGAGCCGATGTTCGCATCGGACCCGTTTTATCCCCCGCGGGACCGCTGATCGTCAGATACTTGTCATTTTGACTAATCGCAATGCCCATCATCATTGTGATCGATCATGACGAGATTTGGCCCGATCGAGGTGCCGGCCGGGGGAGCGCCATCGGGCCGGAAGCGGCCTCTGGAACCCGACCCTCGGATCAACACCATTTGAGGTCACAAATCGGCACAAAGGCTCGATTTGCGCTTCCTCGAAAAGGTATGGTACGCGTCGAAATATCGGGCAAACCGGGGTCGCGCAGCAGCGCCGGCGCCACGGGGAGGCCGAGCACGGGGCCGCCCTCCCCGCGCATGGCCTCAAGATAAACAAAAAGGGGAATCGCATTCGATGAAAAGGCTCTCTGCTGCCGCCCTTGCCGGCGTGATCGGCGCTGTCGGAATGGCTGTGCTGGGCTACACTTACTCCGCCTCGGCCCAGGATGCCGACGCGGCCCTCTTGGCCGAGTTGATCGACGAAGGGGATGACATCTTCCATTCGGTCGGGTGCAGTGGCTGCCACGGCGCGGAAGGCGGTGGCGGTGCCGGTCCCGAACTTGCGGGCAACAGCGCGTTGTCGTCGGCGGGACATGTCATCAGCATGGTTTTGTACGGCAACGAAGAGCATGGCATGCCGCCGTTCATCAACCGGCTCAACGACCGCGAAGTCGCCGCGGTCGGAACCTATGTCCGAAACGCCTGGGGCAACAGCTTCGGGATCGTACGGGACGCGTCGGTTGCGACGCGGCGCACACAGTAGATCGACGGCCGGCTCGGTTTAGCGTCCCCGCCGCTGCCGCCGGCACAAGAAGTTGCCGGCACGGAGAACGAGTTATCGGCGACGTGCCAAGCCCCCGGCGTTCGCGCCCGGAGGTTTTTTGTTGCCGGTTTCCCCTCACGCTATCGGGACTGTCCTTCCCCGGCGCCGACCCCTAAAGTCGATTTGCCCGTCCAAGTTTGCCCTGTCCCGCCCAAACCGTTATTTGGTAGAACCATGGCGATGTCCCCGACCAGCCCGACGACCGGTAAGGCCATGTTGGTACGACGGAATCCGATCCAGCTGGGCATCGCCGCGACGATCGTTGCGGTGGCGGCGGCGACCCCCGCCTCGGCATGGGAAATGCGCGCCTGCGCCGACTTCAACCGCTTGCCTCTGTCGAACGAGGCCGGCGAAGGTTACGAGAACAGAATTGCCGAGATACTTGCCGACGAGCTCGGGGCGACGCTGGTCTTCGAGCACTGGCCGGCCCGCGACGTGCTGGTCAACAACGCCCTCCGGCCGGGAGACTGCGACATCATCATCGGCGCCGGCGACGACGGGACGACGCTCAACACGCTGGCCTATTACCGGTCGCCCTTCGTCTTCGTCTATCGCGCCGACGAGGACTACGACATCTTCACCCTCGACGATCCTATCCTCCGCGATCTTCGCCTTGGAGTGCAGCCTACATACGGCCCGACGCATCAAGCGCTGATGCGTCGCGATCTCGGCGAGGCGAT
>CAYOBK010000252.1:0-6460 GCA_964402275.1 uncultured Bauldia sp. | reverse complement strand
ACAACGCCGCGGAGCTCTGCGACGCGGCGCTTCACTTGATCAAGCATCCGAATACCGGCGTCGACAAGGTACTGGAGTTCGTGCCCGGACCCGATTTTCCGACCGGCGGCATCATCGTCGAGCCGCGGGACGCAATTGCCGAAGCCTATCGCACCGGCCGCGGCGGCATCCGCGTCCGCGCCCGCTGGGACGTCGAGGATCAGGGAAGGGGCACCTACAACATCGTCGTCACCGAGATTCCCTATCAGGTTCAGAAGTCGCGGCTGATCGAGCGGATCGCGGAGCTTCTGCAGAACAAGAAGCTGCCGCTTCTCGCCGACATCCGCGACGAATCGACCGACGATATTCGCATCGTGCTCGAGCCGCGTTCGCGCAGCGTTGACGCCGCGATCCTGATGGAGTCGCTGTTTCGCCTCACCGACCTCGAAACGCGCATATCGCTGAACCTCAACGTCCTTTCGCGCGGCATCGTCCCGCAAGTGATGCCGCTCAACCGGCTCTTGCGCGAATGGCTCGACCACCGCCGCGTCGTGCTCCTGCGCCGCTCCGAACACCGGCTCGAGAAGATCAGGCACCGTCTCGAAGTCCTCGGCGGCTATCTCATCGCCTATCTCAACCTCGACGAGGTGATCCGCATCATCCGCGAAGAGGACGAGCCGAAGCCGGTGCTGATGTCGACATTCGACCTCAGCGACGTTCAGGCCGAGGCGATCCTCAACATGCGGCTCCGCAGTCTGCGGAAGCTCGAGGAGTTCGAGATCCGCAAGGAGCATGACGGGCTCGTCGAGGAGCAGGCCCAGATCGAGGCATTGCTCGCCTCCGAATCGCAGCAATGGCAGACGATCACCCGGGAGATCCGCGAGGTCAGAAAGGCGTTCGGCCCCGACACCGGCCTTGGCCGGCGGCGCACCGGTTTCGCCGACGCGCCGGTTCACGACGACGCCGATCTCGAATCGGCGATGATCGAGCGCGAGCCGATCACCGTCGTGGTCTCACGGCTCGGCTGGATTCGCGCGATGAAGGGCCATCTCGCCGATTTCGGCGGCCTGTCGTTCAAGTCAGGCGACGAGCTCCGGACGGCGTTCCACGCCGAGACGACCGACAAGCTGCTGGTCTTTTCCACGGCCGGACGTTTCTACACGCTCGGCGCCGATGACCTCCCGGGCGGCAAGGGGCAGGGCGAGCCGATCCGGCTCAAGGCCGAGCTCGGCGAAGGCGAGGATGTTGTCGCCGTCTTTGCGCACGATCCGGAGCGGAAGCTGCTGCTCGTCTCGACCGACGGCCGCGGTTTTATCGTCGGCGAGGCGGAGCTGCTGGCGAATACCCGCAAGGGCAAGCAGGTGATGAATCTATCGCCGCCGGTCGAAGCGGCGCTCTGCGTCGCCGCCAAAGGCGACCGCGTCGCCATCATCGGCGAGAACCGCAAGCTCGTGATCTTCCCGCTGTCGGAGGTGCCCGAGTTGCCGCGCGGCAAGGGCGTCCGGCTGCAGCGCTATCGCGAGGGCGGCGTCGCCGACGCCCGCGTCTTCCGCGGCGAGGACGGACTCACCTGGCAGGATTCGTCCGGCCGGAGCTTCACGCGGTCGCTCGACGAACTGCGCGATTGGCTCGGCGACCGCGCCCAGGCCGGCCGTCTGCCGCCGCAGGGCTTCCCCCGCAGCAACCGCTTCGGCACGCCGGCGATTTAGTCGGCGCGCTCCCAGCCGCGCGGGCCGAGGCGCTCCTGCGGCCGGAACCGTGCCTTGTAGTCCATCTTCGGCGAACCCTCGACCCAATAGCCGAGATAGACGTAAGGGAGCCCGAGTTTCTTCGCCCGCTGGATATGGTCGAGGATCATGAACGTCCCGAGTCCGCGGTCGGCATACGCCGGATCGAAGAACGAATAGACCATCGACAGCCCGTCGCCGAGGATATCCGTGAGCGCCGTTGCGATCACCGGTCCGTCGCCCTCGCCGGTGATCGCCGTGTCCGGCCCGCGGAAGCGGTATTCGATCATCGTCGTCGCGACATGCGTGTCCTCGACCATCATCGCATAGTCGAGCACTGACATGTCGGCCATGCCGCCATTGGGATGCCGGTCGTCGAGATAGCGGCGGAACAGCGAATACTGCTCCGATGACGGGCTCGGCGTCACCTCGGTGCCGATGACGTCGGCGTTGCGGCGCTTGACTCGGGCGAGGTTGCGTCTGGGCACGAAGTCGGCTGCCACGACCCGAACCGACACGCAGGCGCGGCAGGTCTCGCAGGCCGGGCGGTAGGCGATGTTCTGGCTGCGCCGGAAGCCGCCCTGCGTCAGCGCGTCGTTGAGGGCGATCGCCCGCTCGCCGACGAGGTGCGTGAACACCTTCCGTTCCTCGCGCCCGGGCAGATAGGGGCAGGGCGAAGGCGCCGTGAGGTAAAACTGCGGAGCGTCGATCTGGTGCTTGGTCATGGGCCCGGCGGGTCGATCGTCTACCGTCAGGATAATCCGGCCATGGCTTTTCGGGCAATCAGGCGTTTCGTTGGCGTTCCAATTCGGCCAATTCCGGGGAATTCAGCATGATCGTGCCGAGGAGCATGTCATGCAGGAGCCGGTTTCGATTCGACATCAGCCCGACGATCAGAATCAGCGGGGTGAGCAGACTGACGAGGATCCAGAACACCAGGCCCTGAAGCACCGCCAGGAGCGGGTACATCTTCTCGCCGCCCAGCGTTCGCATCTCGAGGCCGGTGACGCGCATGCCGATCGTCGCCGATTCGGGGCCCCCCAGCGTCAGGGCGAGATAACCGAGGGCGACGATTGCGAACACGAAGGGAAAGAGCACCCAGCCGAGGCTCAGCGTGAGGATGCCCAGGACGGCCACGGCGAGAAAAGCCGGAACCATCGCGACGATCACGATGATCGCATCGATGGCGAAGGCAAGCAGCCGCTTGGGAAGGATCTCGTGCAAAAGTTCGGGGTGAATCGTCTCGTCGAACGCGTCCGAGCTTGGGCGCGGTCCCGCCGTTCTGTTGTCGTCGGCCATGGCGGTACCCATGATTTCGACCGTAGTCGGGCGCATCCAGGGCAGAACATGCCCATGGTTGCCTCCCTTAACAAGCCTCGCGGCTGCTCATTCTCCGCGCTGGAGCAGACGCGCCGCCTCCGGCGCAAAATAGGTGAGGATCCCGTCGGCGCCCGCCCGCTTGAAGGCGATGAGGCTCTCCATCATCGCCTTATCGCCGTCGATCCACCCGTTCTGCGCGGCGGCCCGGATCATCGAGTATTCGCCGGAAACCTGATAGGCGAAGGTCGGGAGGCCGAAGGCTTCCTTCACGCGGCTTACAATATCGAGATAGGGCAGGCCCGGTTTCACCATCACCATGTCTGCGCCTTCCTCCACGTCGCGCTCCACTTCGCGGAGCGCTTCGTCGCCATTGGCCGGATCCATCTGATAGGTCCGCTTGTCGCCCTTGAGCGTGGCCGAGGTGCCGATCGCATCGCGGAACGGGCCGTAGAAGGCCGAGGCGTACTTTGCACTGTAGGCCATGATGGAGATTTGTTCGTGGCCGGTCGCATCGAGCGCGGCCCGGATCGCGCCCACGCGCCCGTCCATCATGTCGGACGGCGCGATGATGTCGGCGCCCGCATCGGCCTGGACCAGAGCCTGCTGCACCAGAATTTCGACGGTGGCGTCGTTGACGACTTCGTCACCGATCAGAAGTCCGTCGTGACCGTGGCTCGTATAGGGATCGAGCGCAACGTCGGTGATGATGCCGATTTGTGGGGCCGCGGCCTTGACGGCGCGGATCGCCCGGCACACCAGATTGTCCGGATTGAGCGCCTCCGAGCCGCGGTCGTCGCGCTTGCTCTGCGGTGTGCCGGGAAACAGCGCCACCGCCGGGATGCCGAGATCGGCCGCCTCCCTGGCGGCCCCCGCCGCGCGGTCGACACTGAATCGGTGGACGCCCGGCATCGACGGCACGTCCTCGAAACGATCCGTGCCCTCGACCAGGAACAGCGGCCAGATGAGGTCGTCGACCGACAGCGAGGCTTCGCGGACCAGCCGGCGCAGCCAGTCGGTGCGCCTCGTCCGCCGAAGCCTTCGTCCGCCGAGGATCGACGCCATGTCGGTCGAGCGGCGGCGCGTGCCGCCGAGGGGCCGCTGTTCGGTCATCGCTACTGAAGCTCCTCAGGAGGGTTGGCGTTCTACCACCGGCCCGCCCCGGCAGCAAAACGCCTGCGGATTATTCCAGATCCGGGGTCGATCGGCGCCGATCCAAGGGTTACAGCGGATACGGCTGGTGGTCGAATCGGCAGGCGCACGCAACTCGGCGTTGCCCGGCGGCCATAGAGGGGATGTTGGCGCGGGAAGATGATCCCGCGCGCCTTTCTTTGGTGTGGGCAGGATCGAGGGTGTCGACAGGTTCGGAACTAACCCACTATGCGCGCCACGCACGGCTCCTCCATTGGCAGGCTGTCTTTTGGCGGACGGCGGGCGGCCTACTGATCGTCCTGGGGCTTTTTCGCTGGGGTGTGGCCATCGGTGCCCTTCCCGCGATCGGTGCCGGTTTCCAGGACATGACCGGGCCTTGGCAATGGGCCACGATCAATCTCGGCGTGGCCTATCTCGTTGCCGGCGTCGGCCTCTGGCTCCTCGCGTCATGGGGCTTGGTGGTGTGGTTCTACAGCGCCGCCTGCGAGATCGCGATGCACACGCTGTTTGCCGGCACATTCGGAACGCGGCTCTATCCGGTGGCGCTCCAGCTTATCCTCATCGGCGGCCATCTCTGGCTCCGCCGGGCGATCCACAATGCCGGCTACAATCGTTTCAAATCGCGCAACGCCGCCTTGAAGGCTGCCGGAAACGATGTCGCGATCGGCATCAAGCGGCTCAGGACCGGGGCCGGGCACGCGCTCGCACAGGTTCTGGTCCGGATGCGGATCGGCGAGAAAGAAAAAAAGAATCGGCTGCTATCAGCTCAAAATAATGCATTCCCGCAGCTACGCTTCGTTAAGCATCTAATCCATTCACCGCAGGTAAGGCAGTATTAAGCCTGCGGCTTAAGGGCATGTTCAATTACCCAGGATATAACGTAATCAAACACAGGACGAAGATCCTTCAATAATTACAGTGAGGCAGAAGGTGATGAACATGAATACCAGCGTTGAGGCCGTCGCGCTTGAGCGGACGAAGCCGGATTCACAGGAGCTGAAGCCGCTCTACCTCGAGGCCTTGACCCTAGTCGAGCGGCTGCACCGCCGCCTTCTGGACGTGATCAAGGATGAGTTCGACCGGGCTGGGCGGTCGGACGTCAACGCGGTGCAGGCGCTGCTGCTGTTCAACATCGGCGACGCCGAGTTGACGGCCGGGGAGCTGCGGACCCGCGGCTACTATCTCGGCTCGAATGTGTCCTACAACCTCAAGAAGCTTGTTGAGATGGGCTACATTCATCATCAGCGTTCGCGGATGGACCGCCGGTCCGTGCGCGTCAGTCTGACCGACAAAGGCAACGAAGTGGCCAGCATCGTCGACAAGCTCTACGACCGCCATATCCGTTCGATCGACCAGGTCGGCGGCATTGGCGCCGGCGACTTCCACGCGCTGAACCGGTCGTTGCAGCGCCTCGAGCGTTTCTGGACCGACCAGATCCTCTACCGGCTCTAGCCGTCCCTCGCCAGGGAAGAGATCGCCAGAAGGCCCGGCCGTCAGGCCGGGCTTTTCACATCTGTTTGAGTTTCTACAGGAACCATCAAAGCGCCATATTGCAAAGTGAACCGAACGGAACGCAATCTGGGCCCGCTAGCGCCGGGAGTGGCGCGGGTTGAACGATTCTCCTGACGGCAAGGGGCATTCGACGTGATGTTTCGGCAATGGGCCGCCGCCAAAACCGCAGCAGGTTGGCTTTGTGCGATCGGGATCATTTCGGCCCAGCTGGCGGCCGCACCTGCGCTGGCGCAGGGCGCCTGGGTCGACCGATTCGACGAGGGCGGGCTCGGCGAGGCCGGGGTCATCACCTCCCGACCGATTCTGTCGCCGGAGATCGTCGCGGCGATGGGGCTCGCGATTGTGTCCTATCAGGACATCGTCTCGCGCGGCGGCTGGCCGGTCGTGCCGGCCGGCGAGGTCCTGAGCCTCGGCATGCGCTCGCCGTCGGTGGTGACGCTCCGCCAACGGTTGATATCGTCCTACGATCTCGACCCGGCAGCCGGTCTCTCGGACACCTTCGATTCCTACGTGGACGCGGGGGTCCGCCGCTTCCAGGCGCGGCACGGCATCCCGGCCGACGGCGTCGTCGGGCCGACCACCTTCGCTGCGCTGAATGTCCCGGCGGGCGTCCGGCTCATGCAGCTTCGCACGAATCTGCAGCGGCTCGGGGAGCTGCTGCCAACGGTCCCTCAGCGTTTCGTGATGGTGAACATCCCGGGAGCAGCGGTCGAGGCGGTCGACGCGGATCGCGTTCAGCTCCGTCACGCTGCCGTCGTCGGCAAGGTTGACCG
>CAYOBK010000251.1:0-2333 GCA_964402275.1 uncultured Bauldia sp. | reverse complement strand
CCGGAACCGCGTCGCCCTCCGTATGGAGCAGATCGGCCAGAACTGGGTGACCGTCGAAGTCGCCGGCCGCGACGTCGTCCTCGCCGGAACGGCCCCCTCGGTCGAGCGGCGGCTGGCCGCGCTCGACGCCGCCGCCGGCGTCTGGGGCGTCGCCGCCGTCCACGACCGCACCGGCCTCATTCCGCTCGCCGACCCGTTCGACTGGGCCGCCGAACGTGACGGCGCCTTCGTCATCCTCACCGGCCACGTCCCGTCGGACGAGGCGCGGCAGACCGTCAGGAGCCTCGTTGCGGCGATCCTGCCGCAATCGGCGATCGACGACCGCACCGAGCTGGCGCGCGGCGCCACGGCCGAGTTCCAGTCCGGCGTCGAATTCGCCCTCCGCATCCTCGCCAATCTCGCGACCGGGCGCGTGTCGCTTTCCGGCCAGGGCATCCTCGCCGACGGCGTCGCCCGCGATACGCCGCGCTACGAGGCGGCGCTGGAGATCGCCGAGGGCGCCGTTCCGTCCGGCATGGTCCTGGCAGCCGCCGCGATCCGCCCGCCCCTGGTCGCCCCCTACGTGTTCTCGGTGACCGTCAGCGAGGCGGTGGCGGTGATCGCCGGCTCGCTGCCGAGCGCCGAAATCGCCGACCGCGTCCGGGCGGCGACCGTTGCCGCCTTTTCCGGCATGGCGGTCGAGAACCGGACGGCGCTCGCCTCGGGTTCGCCCGCGGCGTTCGCCGAAATGGCCGACCACGTGCTTGTGCTGGCGTCGCTCTTGACCTCGGGCGAGGTGGTGCTGACCGACGCCTCGCTCTCGATAGCCGGCCGCGCCCGGTCGCCGGAGGCCTTCGAGGAGCTGCTGGCGCTGCTCGGGCGGGAGCAGCCGGGCGGCATCGCCATCGCTCTCCAGGACGTCGCGCCTTCGATCGCGGAGGCCTATGTGCTCGAGGTGATCCGCTCGACCGACGGCGTCGAGCTTGTCGGCTTCATGCCGTCCGGCGAGGGGCGCGACGAAGTCCTCGCCGAAGCCTATCGGCGGTTCGGCGAGAACCGGACGACCGATCGCCTGCAGATCGCCGACGGCGCGCCGCGGATGGATTGGATCGGCGCCGCCAAATTCGCGCTGGGGCAGGTGGCGGCCCTGTCCGGCGGCTCGGCCCGCATCAGCGACCACGCCTATTCGATCACCGGCGCGGCGGCGACCTCCGCGGCCTACGAGGCGCTTCGCGAGGAACTGGCCGGCACGCTGCCGGCGAGCCTCGTCCTCAACAATGCGCTGCTGACAGCGCCGGTCGAATCACCTTATCGATTCACGGCGGCCGTCGGCCCGGACACCGTGACCCTGGCCGGAGCCGTTCCGTCGCCGGAGCTTCGGGATCTGTTCGCCGGGGAGACGGCGCTCCGTTTCGCCACCCTGACCGTGGCCAATGAGATGCGCCTCGCGAGCGGCGCGCCGGTCGGATTCGAGGAGGTGGTCATGGCCGGATTGCAGGCGATCAGCCGCCTCGGGGCTGGCCGGTTCGAACTCGTCGATCTGGCGGCGTCGGTGACCGGCGTCGCTCCTTATCAGGGCGCGATCGACCGCATCGAGCAGCAGCTCCGCCGGGCGCTTCCGGCCGAATTCACCATCACCACCACCCTCACAGCGACGCCGGTTCAGGGCGCAGTGCCGGCCGCAACCTGCCAGGAGCTCCTGATCGGCGAGCTCGGGGAGGGCGGCATCCGGTTCAACGAGGGCTCGACCGCCATTGCCCCGGAGAGCGAGGGCCGGCTCGACCGGCTGGTGGCGATTCTTGAGCGCTGCCCCGATGCCGCAGTAGAAATCGGCGGTCACACCGATTCGGCCGGAACGGCCGGACGCAACCAGGAACTTAGCCGCATCCGCGCCGAGGCGGTGGTCAGCTATCTGACGGGCGCCGGCATCCCGGCTGACCGACTCACCGCGGTCGGGTATGGTGAAGCCAATCCGATCGCCAGCAACGAAACGGAAGAAGGCAGAGCACAGAACCGGCGTATGGAGTTCCGAATAGTCGAGCTCTGAGATCAAGTGCTTTTCGTTCTGTCCCAATACTGGCCGTTTCTTGTGACTGCTCTCGTCGCGGGAGTCTTTTTCGGCCTGTGGCTCGGTTCGCCGATGGGGCGCCGGCGGCGGCTCCGGCAGTCGCTGGAGCCGGAGCGATGATCGGCCATGTCGCGGAGGTCTGGCTGGCGCTTTTCGCGGCCTTCGCGGTCGGGAGTCTCCTCGGCTGGCTGATCTACCGCTGGATCGACCGGAGCGACTACGCGCTCGACCAGCAGGAATTCACCGGGAGCGCCGGCCGAAACGCGGATCGTCTTTTTCGGCGTGC
>CAYOBK010000250.1:0-2719 GCA_964402275.1 uncultured Bauldia sp. | reverse complement strand
CGCCGCCGGACAGTTGATCTCCCCGGCCTCGGCAGCTTCAGCGCCTTGCATGACTGGCCCGCTGCTCTTCGCCCGTCCGTCGAGGCGTCCGTCTCGGAAACGGCCAATCTCGGATTGGCGCTGCGTTGGCACGCGGCGCTGGACGTGATGGAGAAATACGAGGCGATCGATCCCGATCTTCGCGAAGCGATCGCCGATCGCTTCCACCTCGAGGTCAACGGCCGGATCACCCGCTGCAGGCGAATCGCAAGGCTGGAAGATCATGACCGGTTCTCGAGCTGCCGGACGATCGTTCCGTTCATTGTCTTGCGCCCCGACGGCACGCCCGCCGATCTCGCCGTGACTGTTCGCGTGCATGAGGCGTTGCGGACCGACGAAGCCGGCCCGCGGATTCATCTCGGCCAGGCCGTCGCGCTTGGTGAGCGCAATGTGCTTCGCATCTGCGCCAGCATGCAGCATGTCGCCGACGCTGCGGCGCGTTACGCACGGACCGGCAACTTCATCGAGGCCTTCGATCGCCTTCTCGGCGAACTCGATCTCCTGTTCGATCGGCTCGAATTGGTGCTCGCGAAGCAGCTCATTCCGTCATGACCACACCGGCCGGCGACCGTGCGGCGCACAGCCTTGATCCCGGCGACTGGGACGAGTTCGCCCGCACGAGCCACAATGCGCTCGACCTGATGATCGACTTCCTCCGCGGCGTCGCCAACGGGCCGGTCTGGCGCCAGGCGCCGCCGGACGTGCAGGCGCGTTTCGCCGCGCCGCTGCCGCATGAGGGCCTGGACTTCGCCGGCGTCATCGACATCTTCCGGTCGTCGATCCTGCCCTACGGCACCGGCAACCTCCATCCGCTATTCATGGGCTGGGTACACGGCGCCGGCACGCCATATGGCATGATCGCCGAGATGCTTGCCGCCGGGCTCAACGCCAATTGCGGCGGGCGCAATCACATCGGCATCGACGTCGAGCGCCAGATCGCGCGCTGGGCTGCCGAGATGTTCGGCTACCCCGCCGACGCATCCGGCCTGTTCGTCACCGGGACGTCGATGGCGACTTTCCTCGGACTGCTGGTCGCGCGGGACGCCGCAGTCGGGCACGAGGTGCGCCGGAACGGTCTCACGGCCGATCCGCAACTGACGCTCTACGCGTCCTCGGAGGCGCATGGCTGCGTACCGCAGGCCGCCGACCTCGCCGGCATCGGCTCGGCGCATCTGCGCCTGGTGCAGGCGGACTCGCAAGGCGGCATGGATGTCGGCGCGCTCCGCGACGCGATCCGTTCGGATCGGCGCGCAGGCCGCAAGCCGTTCCTGATCGTGGGCACGGCCGGCACCGTCAACACCGGCGCCTTCGACGACCTTGATGCGATCGCCGAGGTCGCCGCAGACGAACGCGTGTGGTTCCACGTCGACGGCGCGCTCGGCGCCCTCGCAATCCTCTCCCCGACGCTCCGGCCGCGCCTCAAGGGACTCGAGCGATCGCAGTCGATCGCCTTCGATTTCCACAAATGGGCGCACGTCCCCTATGACGCCGGTTTCCTACTCGTGCGCGATCCGAACCTTCATCGCGCCACCTTCGCCAATCCTCTCCCCTATCTCGGGCGGGCCCCCCGCGGGCTCGGCTCCGGCGGCACCTGGCCGCGGGACCTCGGCCCGGATCTGTCGCGCGGGTTTCGCGCGCTGAAAACCTGGATGACGATCCGGACGCTGGGCGCCGACCGGATTGGGGCGGCGATCGACCGCTGCTGCGCCGTCGCCCGCCACCTGGACAGGGCCCTCCTGGCCTCCGGCAGCTTCGTCCCGGCGGCGCCGGTGCCCCTCAACATCGTGTGCTTCGGCCTGCGCGGCCGCCACGAGGAGGGACTCCTCGAGGCGATCGTCATGGACCTCCAGGAACGGGGCATTGCGGCGCCCTCGATGACCGTGCTGGACGGGAAGCCGGTGATCCGGGCGGCGATCGTCAACCATCGGACCGAGGAGCGGCACATGGATCTCTTCGTCCGGGAATTGGAGGCCAGCCGGCAACGGCACGCGGAAACCGCCCGTTAACCCGGAAAAATCGAACAATCCAGTTGTTTGAGGCCCGGCTTCCGCTTAGGCAGTCGTGTCGCAATCGACTATTACCGACCCCGACGGTTCGCGTTATCGCGGGACACCACTTGGATCGCTTCCATCTACCGTAGGAGAGAATATTGGCCAGAGCAAAGAAGATCACCGAGGCGATGACGAAGGGACAAATGACTGCGGACATCGCCGAGACCACCGGCCTGACCAGAGTAGAGGTCTCGTCTGTGTTCGCCGCGCTCGAGGACGTTATCGAGCGGCACATCAAGAAGGGCGGCATCGGCTACGTTACGGTGCCGGGGCTGATGAAAATCAAAACGGTCAAGAAGCCGGCGCAGAAGGCCAAGAAGAACGTCCCCAACCCGTTCCGACCGGGCGAGTTAATGGACGTCAAGGCAAAGCCCGCCAGCACGCGCGTCAAGGTGCTCCCGCTCAAGAAACTCAAGGACATGGCTTAGGCGCACCGTCGGCGCGCCTGAACGGGCCGCGGACGGCATGCCGTCGGCGGCATGGAGCGGCTTCAGCACCGCCCGCCGCCGAAGCGATCGCGCTCGGCTAGACCGGCGCACAATGGGCGGAGCACCGAAAGCACATCGTGAAGAAAGAAGAAGCGGCGTGGCTGCGGATGAACCAGACACCCCCCCAATAGCAGGGGAACA
>CAYOBK010000249.1:0-7902 GCA_964402275.1 uncultured Bauldia sp. | reverse complement strand
AGTTGTTCCTGGTCCGAACGCGCGTCGGCCTTCGCCTGCGCGCGGCCGCCGAGAATCCTGAAACGGCGCGGATGGTCGGCATCAGGGTAGACCGGGCGCAGGTCCTCAGCTGGGGCCTTGCGGCGGCGCTTGGCGCGGTCGCCGGGATGCTGATCGCGCCGGTCGTCCTGCTTCAGCCGCAGATGATGTTCGTCGTCTTTCCCTACGCGCTGGCTGCGGCCGTGCTTGGCGGCTTGTCAAACCCCCTCGGTTCCGTCATCGCCGGCTTCGCGCTCGGCGCCGTCGAGGCTCTGGCGACGGCCTATTTGCCGGCCGTCGGCCGGGAGTTGAAACTCCCCTTTGCTCTCGCGGTCATCATTGTCGTCCTGGTGATACGGCCGCAGGGCCTGCTCGGCACGCGTTCGGTCGAGAGGGGTTGATCGTCGTGGCTCCGATCCGTCTCGCCCGGAACATAGTCTCGACCATGCTGTTGGCCGGGGCGCTTGCCGCGCCGTTCCTGGCGACGGACTTCACGCTGTTCCAACTCAGCCTTGCGGCATGTCTCGGGATCGGCGTCCTCGGGCTGAAGCTGCTGGCGGGCTACAACGGCCAACTCTCGCTGGGCCACAGCGTGTTCTTCGCCGTCGGCGCGTACACGACCGCAATACTCGTCGACAGAGGCGTCGATGTCCATTTGACGCTGCCGCTCGCCGCCGCGGTGTCCTTCCTCGCGGGGTTCGCGCTGGGCTGGCCGGCGCTGCGCATACGCGGGCACGGCCTTGCCGTCGTTACGCTGGTGATCGCGCTGGCGACACCGCAAATTGCCGGCTCGTCCGCGCTCGAGCCGCTGACAGGCGGCCGGGACGGCATCGCTCTGCCGCGCGTGGTCTCGCCTGTCCCCGGCCTTTCCGAAGACCAGTGGCTTTATCTGCTCGTCGTCGGAATGGCGGCCGCGCTCTGGCTTGCGGCGGTCGCGATCGTCAGAAGTCGATTCGGGCGGGCGATGCAGTCTTCACGCGATCAGGAAACCGCAGCAAGCGCCGTCGGTATCAACGTCCCGGCGGTGAACGCGCTGTCATTCGGGCTGAGCGCCGCGTATGCAGGACTGGCCGGCGGCCTGATGGCGGCGCTGCTTCGTTATGTCGGGCCGGAGAGCTTCGAGCTGATAATCGGTCTGGGACTGTTTGTGGCGCTGCTCGCTACCGGCGAGCGGTGGTTGGGTGGTGCGTTCCTTGGCGGGCTGTTCCTGCAGTTCCTGCCGAGTTGGGCGGAAGATCTGTCCACCGGCGTCGGGCTCCCGGAAGGGCTCACATGGGCGGTCCATGGCGTCGCCCTGATGATCGTCGTCTACGCCCAGATTCTCGGCAGGAGGCGCGGCGTCCGTCTCGTCGGGCAGGGTAGCTTGCCCGTGTCCAGCGCGCTGTCATCGGAACGGTCCCATGGTCCCCGGTGACAGGCCGGCGACGCCGGTTGCGCTTGGCGCCGCGCACCTCCTCGACGTCATCGGCCTGACGGTTCGGTTTGGCGGCGCCGCGGCGCTTGCCGGCGTCACGCTGTCGGTGGCACGCGGCGAGGTCGTGGGGCTCATCGGCGCCAACGGCGCTGGAAAGACGACCCTTTGCGACTGCATCAGCGGCATCCGCCGAGCCGATGCAGGGGACATCTTCTTCGACGGACGGCGCCTTGACCGGCTGGCGCCGCATCGACGTGCCCGCCTCGGCATCGCGCGCACCTTCCAATCGGCAGCGTTGTTCGACGGGCTCTCGGTGTTGGACAACATCCGGACGGCGGCGGAGCATTGCACGTTGCAGCCGGCACCGCTCGAGGCCGCGCACCGACTCGTCGCCGAATTCGGTCTCGACGCGTATGCCGGCATGCCGGCCTTGGTGCTCTCGACCGGATATCGGCGCCGCGTCGACCTTGCGCGTGCTCTGGCCTGCAGGCCGAAACTGCTTCTGTTGGACGAACCGACTGCCGGCATGAGGCTGTCCGCCGCCGATGGCGTGATGGCCGCGATCACTGCAAGCGCGCGGCGGGACGACTTGTCGGTGCTGTGGATCGAGCATGAAATGGCGTTGGTGGCGGCGCATGCCGACCGCGTGGTGGTGCTCGATCGCGGACATATTGTCGCCGGAGGAGCGCCGGCGGACCTTCTTGCGGGTGGTCTTGCGACCACCAATCCGGTCCGGACGCGATGACCGGACTCGAAGTTGAGGAACTCCACGCCGGTTATGGCGACACGCCGGTCCTTCGCGGCGTCAGTTTCAGTGTTGGCGACGGAGAGGCGGCGTCGATCTTCGGGCGAAACGGCTCGGGGAAATCGACGGTCCTGCGAGCGATAAACGGCTTGGTCGCGCGCTCAGGCAGGGTCACGTTCGGAGGCGCCGAGCTCACCCGCCTGCCGGCCGAGGCGATCGCGGCACGAGGCGTTGCTCACGTGCCGCAAGGCAAAGGAAACTTCGCCGGCTTCACGGTGGACGAGAATCTGCGCCTGGGCGCAGCTCTGCTGGACCGCGCCGGCGTGGCGGCGGAGTTGGACCGCACCTATGCACTTCTCCCCCACCTTGCCGAGCGGCGCCGGCAGAAGGCCGGAACGCTCAGCGGCGGCGAACAGCAGATGCTGGCGATCGGCCGCGCCATCATGGCGAGGCCCCGTCTCGTCCTACTGGATGAGCCATCGGCCGGTTTGGCGCCCGGGATGGTCGAGCGCGTCTTCGAAATCCTGACGAGGCTGCGCACGGAAAGGGAATGCTCCTTTTTGCTGGTGGAGCAAGATCCCAAGCTCGCATCGGGTTTCGCCGGCACAGCACATCTCCTCGAGGACGGGAGGATCGTGCTGAGTTGCAGCCCAGGTGACGAGCGTTTGGCCGACAGGCTGTCGCGGCTGCATTCCTATGCGGGCTCGCCGCTGGTTTGACGGCCAGGCGGGCGGCGGCCGGATAGGTTGATCGGCTCGAGGCGCGTTGCCTTATGGCCCAAGCCGCCGGTCCTTTGACATCGGGATCGGACGGGCTATGCGTCTTCGCGTGGAGTAGCATTTTGTTGTTGTGTGCGGGCGCGGGAGACGTTTCGCAAAGGAGAGTGGCATGGACGAGAACCAGAACGATTCATTCCAATGCGAAGCGCTGCCGAACGGCAGGGTCCAATTCTCGATCACCCGGGCCGGCGAGGAGATCGGACGCATCGAGGTGCCGGCCGAAAAGGTGGCCGACGTTGTGATCGCGCTGCTGAGCGCGGCCGCGGCCGCCGGGAAAATGGCGGGCTCCGCGATGACCGCGAAGGTGGGGCAGGCGCTCTTCGACGTTCCCACGGCCAACCCGACGGGAATGGGCCTGATGCAGGGCAAGCTGATCAATACCAGCGCCCTGATGCTTCAGTTCGGTCCCGCCAAGATTGCGTTGCGACTGGCCGACAAGGAATTCGCGCAGCTTGGGCAAGCGCTTGCGACGATGACCGGCGGGCACGGAGTGGCTCAGTAGCGCAGCGGCGCGGTGCGCTCCGGCGCTTGGCGCGGCGTTCACGAAGCTGCGATTTGACTCGTGGCGACGCGGGCGGTTGGATGATCACATCCTGACTCTGAAAAGGTCCTGCGCCCATCATCCCCTTGAGGGCGTCGGGACAACGACTGAAAGGCCGCCTCGATGGCGGCCTTTTTCGTGTCGGCGAGGCGTCCAGGTGCCCGATGCGCCGGACATCCGTGCGACGCCGGCAATTCCACGCGGAATGCTAATGCTCGAACCAACGTCATGGAGTGGCGGCGTCCACCAGGATAGACGGACCTTCGCCGAAATAGTTAACGCGCGCCGGCTGGTGCGTCGGTCGACGCCCGCCGACGGGTGGCATCGCTCGGAGATCCGGGCGTCGGGACGCAGCAACGCTGTGAAGGCGCCAGTTGTTGTCGACAGCGTTAACGCAGAGGTATTGCGCCGGCCGGACGGCGAGGCGCGCATGAGCGCCTGCCAACGCGCTGTCGTGCCTGGACTTTCCATGGCGCCTTGACGAACGCGGGCGCGGCGCATGAGAAGCGGTCTGCCGGCCGGCGGGCCAGCGTTTGCGCCCCCGATCGGAGCGCTTTGATGAAATGCCGCCGATCCTGCGCAGTTCTCTAAACAGGCGGACTCAGTAAACGGACGCTGACATCTTCGGTGCGTCCGTGGATCCGGCCTGCGCGCTTTTAGACAAATGCATCGAAACTTTACCCTAAATTTAGATGAGCAGTTTAACGGCCATGCAAGCGGGCGTAACCAATAACTGACGCAGGATATTCGTGTGTCATCTGTTGGAGCCACAGATGTTTAAGCGCTTTATCCGCGACCAGCGTGCCAACATCGCGATGATGTTCGGTCTGGTCACGGTCCCGTTGATCGTCGCCACCGGCGGCGCAATCGATTATTCCAGGGCCTACGAGCAGCGAATGGTGGTCCAGGACGCCCTGGACGCTGCCGCGCTGGCGGCGAACCGGCTGCTCGGACTGGCGACGGAAGAAGAAATCTACGCCGAGGCGCTGGCCTTCTTCCTGGCCAACATCGCGGGCCGCTTGGACAACGATGTCCAACTCAACATGCTCATCGACGGCGGCACGGTCGAGCTGACCACGGATCTGCCCGTCCCGACGTTCTTCCTCGGCATCATCAACATCGACGAGATCAACTTCTTCGTCCGGTCGCTCAGCCTTGCAGGCGCGGCGACCTATGAAGTTGTCATGGTGCTCGACAACTCAACCTCGATGCTCGGCTCAAAGATCGACACGTTGAAGGTGGCGGCGACCGATCTCGTGAATTCGCTGTTCGCACTCAGCGTGAGCAATCCGGCGCCCGACCCGGTCCGGATCGGCCTGGTGCCGTTTGCCGCGTCGGTGAACATCGGCAGCAACAACGCGACCGCCACCTGGATGGATCAGAACGGCATCGCGCCATACGCTGGTCTCAATCACGATTACGACGCCACGCCGACGCTCGCCTTCACCAACCGGTTCGCCCTGTTCGACATGATGAACAATATCGAGTGGGGCGGCTGCGTCGAGGCGCGGGCCTATCCGTATATGGTTGACGACACCACGCCGACGACAGCGGTTCCGGCGACACTGTTCCAGCCGATGTTCGCGCCGGACGAGCCCGATCCTTGGGGCGTCAACGACTATCTCGACGACGAGGGCGGAACCTGTCTAACGAACAGCGGTCAGCTGGACTACTGCAACAACGAGCAGTGCCGGCAGGAGCGCGTCTGCAAATACAACGGTATCGACGCCACCGCGTTCAACGGTTTCGGCGAGGGCCCGAATCATCACTGCACCGCGACGGCGATCACGCCGCTCACGAACAGTCAGGCGGACCTCCTGGACGCGATCGACGACATGTTCGCGCCAAATTCGCCAGTCGGCTACACCAACATCGAGGAAGGCGTGATGTGGGGCTGGCGCGTTCTGTCCGATAACGCGCCGTTTACCGAGGGCCGTCCGTACGGTGAAGTCGGCAACCACAAGGTGCTGATCGTCATGACCGACGGCGCCAACACCTACGTATCGCGCAGCAACATGAACCGCTCGCAATACATGGCGTTCAACTACATCATCCACGGCTATCTCGGGACGACCTCGACGAACAACAACACGGTGGTCAACGCGATGAACGACCGAACGCTGGAGGCATGCAACAACATCCCGACCCAGATCACGGTCTATACCATCGCCTTCCAGCTCGAGGACGCCGACGCCGAGGAGATTCTGCTCGAATGCGCCAGCGATCCGACCAAGGCGTTCGACGCCGGCAACAATGAAGAGCTGATCGCCGTGTTCCAGTTGATCGCGCAGGACATCGCGACGCTGCGGATCGCCGAATAGGTCCGGGGAGAGGCAACAGGGAAGGGCGCGTCCTCGCGGGCGCGCCCTTCAACTTTTTCAGCGGGCGGCGGTGCGTGGCTCGAGCGGCGTCTTCAACCGCGATTGCCCGGTCCCCTCGACCTTCCATGGCGAATTGACTTCGATCGGATCGGTCTCGGCGTAGAGCGTCAGCACCGGCGGCCGCCACTTCTCGACCAGGTAGCGGACGATCCCTTCGAGCCGAGACGCCGGCGCCGAAGCCCAGGTCACGCGCAAGGTTCCACGGCTTCGGTAGGACAGGATTTCGGGATCCCTCTGCAACTCGGCGAGACGTTCGGCGACGCGGCCGCGGCCGATCTTGACCACGCGGCTCGGCATTCCTTCGTGCCAGATCACATAGATGCCGATGATTTCGGTATGATCGAGCGCAACGCGTTCGAGCGCGCACCAATGGTCGTCACCGCCGCATGTGATCCAATCCAGCGTCATCATGGCCCGAGCATCGATCGGCGGCCGTCGATCAAGCGGCGGCGGCCAGCTTCGACTCCGAGATCATTTCCCTCAATAGCGATTCGGCGGCATCGGCGATGCTGACGACGCCGGACTGCCGCTCTCCGGCGTTCAATCCGCCGGAGACGGTGATCTGTACGCGCCCGTCCTCGCGTTCGCTGATGACCGCCTTGCAGTGCAGAGTGGCCCGCCTGGTCCCGTCGGAGCGAAACGCAGCCCTGGCAATGCCCGTCTGGCACGCGCTGAGAATACGATAACCGGCGAGATCGAGGCCGAGCCGCTGTCTCAGCGCCGCGTTCACGTCGATGTCGGAAATCACCGACATTCCATGACGTTCGATGATTGCGGCAACTGCATTCGCCGCGGCCTCAAGGGGGAGTGTGACTGACTTCGAAAAACAAAAACTCATGTACCCGGTACTCCGATCGGACGGCCCGACGCCGTTCGGTCAAACACGCGGCCCAAGGTCCTCGAGGCCTGAGGAACACAGCGGCCATCCAAACACTTGCATTCACTCGTCCGGCAACCACCATAAGGCGATTTCCGTAAGAATCGGTTATCAGCAGCGGAAGCGGGCTGACCAAGGTCTTTGGGCTTCAACGGCTTGGTGCCGTCGCGGTTGCCGTCGCCCGTTCGGCGGGTCATCATCCTGCGGTGGTGTCGACGGCGAAATGGCGAGGCGGTCGTGCGCCGCCGGGGTGACGACATGCTGGAGTGCGACAGCCGATCGCCGACGGCCTTGCGGTCCGATTGGCCGCCCCGCTCGGCTTCGCCGCCTATAGCCCGGCTGGCCGGCGTTTTCGCGCTTGCCATCGCGCTCGCCGCCTGCGGCGGCGATGGCGAGGAGACCGCGGACGGGGGCCCGCGTGACGAGATCAGCATCTCGGTCGACGGCGAGCCCGCGGGAGCTAGGGCACCCGCCGAGAATCCCCCGGGCGAGCCGCCAGAGGCACCGGCCGCAGAGTCGGCGGAGCCTGTGGCGCCGGTCGAGGATGACGCAGTGGAGCCCGCGGTCCCGGATCCCGAAGCTCCGGCGCCGGCGGAGTCGGCCGCGGCGCCGGACGCTCCCGCCGAGGGACCCCCTGCCGGCGACAATCCCGCGATGGCCGGCGCGGACCCGTCGGCCGCTGAGGCCGAGGCACGGCTCGCCGCCTTCGCAGCCGACGAGCCTCCGCTCCTGTCGGAAATGGCTGCCCTCATCGCCAATGCCGACGCGGACGCCGGGCGCAGCTACGCCCAGCGCTGCACGGGCTGTCATTCGTTCCAGGCCGGAAGGCCGGCGCGCACCGAGCCGCAGGTCGGGCCGTCGCTCTACGGGGTCGTCGGCCGCCGGATCGGCGTCGTCGACGACTACGACTATTCGCAGGCGCTTCTTGCTTTGAAGGAAGCGGAGGCGGTCTGGACGATCGCGCGGCTTGCCGCCTTCCTGACCGACCCTGCGAGGGTCGTTCCGGGTACGACGATGACGGTCGCAGCGGTCCGGGACGATGCCGACCGGGCGAACGTGATCGCGTTCCTCATGACGCTGGCGCCGGCGCCCGGCCAGAATCCAGGCGCGGTCGGCAATCCCGATCTGGTGGAGCGTATCGACGATG
>CAYOBK010000248.1:0-2517 GCA_964402275.1 uncultured Bauldia sp. | reverse complement strand
CACGAGGGCGCGCTCGACGTCTTCCTCGCGCACCTCGACGACCGGGCGCTCGATCTTGATCGATTTGAAGTTGCCGAGTTCGACCTTCGGCAGCACTTCATAGCGCATCGAGAAGGTAAGGTCGGCCTTGGCGTCGAGGACGCGTTCGGCCTCCTTTTCGTCCTCGGTGAGATCGAAGCTCGGCTGCAGCGCGGCCCGCTCGCCGCGTTTGCCGAGAATCTCCTTGCTCTGCTCGCGAAGGATGTCCTGGACGATCTCGGACATCGTCTGCCGGCCAACCAGTCTCCGGAGGTGGCTGACGGGCACTTTCCCCGGCCGGAACCCCTTGATGCGGGCGGTTCCCTTGAGCTCCTCAAGCTTGGCGGTCAGCCGGGAATCCAGCTCCGAAGCCGGCACGACGACCTTGAATTCGCGCTTCAGTCCCTCCGAAAGCGTCTCGGTAACCTGCATTTCCAACTCTCATCCTGTGCCCGATGCCGCGCGGGGCCGCGGCTTGCCGCCGGCCCACCCTGGTGGTGCGGGCGGAGGGATTTGAACCCCCACGGCGCTAGCCACTGGAACCTAAATCCAGCGCGTCTACCAATTCCGCCACGCCCGCGGGGTGCTCTGCCTCGAATGCGTTCTCGGGGTCGAAAGCGACGCATCCTATAAACGCCGTCCATTTTTCGGTCAAAGACATTCATTTTTCGGCCGGCGCCGGCTGGTCCCCGCCGTATTTGCCGGGCAGAAACGGTCCCACTTCCGATTCCGTCCTTGCTCGACCGACGTCCGTGGATTTCAGCACCATCACCGCAGCCGACGCCATCGCCCTGGCGGGCTTCCTCATCGCCTGGCTCGGCTACTCCCCTCGTCGTCGATCATGGACCGCTCGCATCGCTGACGCTGTCCTCGGCGATGGACCGGCAGCGTCGCAACTGGGTCGAGATGATGCAGTCGCACGACATGCGGATCGCCGACGTCAACATCCTCTCCGGCCTGCAGCACGGCACGGCGTTCTTCGCATCGGCGTCCATGCTGGCGATCGGCGCCTGCCTGGCGGTGCTCGGATCGAGCGACAATGTCTCCGCCGTGATCCAGGACATCGTGCCGAACGGGAGCGGCGCCGGCCCCGAGCTGTTCGAAGCAAAGATGATCGGCCTTGCCGTGATCTTCGTCTATGCGTTCTTCAAGTTCGGCTGGTCGTACCGCCTGATCAACTATGCCTCGATTCTCGCCGGCGCCCTGCCTCCCGCCTCGGAGGCGGGCACCGACCGCGCGACGCTCGCCATCGACCGCGCCACGCAATTCCTCCGGCTCGGTGGCAGCAATTTCAACCGCGGCCAACGCGCCTTCAATTTCGGCCTCGCCTATCTGTGCTGGCTTGCCGGCCCCTGGTACCTTCTTGCCGCCTCGGCCCTGGTGCTCCTGATCCTGGTGCACCGGCAGTTCTGGTCCAGGCCCGCCGCCGCGTTCAAGACCGGCTTCCTGCTCCGATGATGGCCGTGGAAGCCACTGGACAGTCCCGTCCCGCTGTGCTTTGTAGGTAAAGCTGAGTTTCATCCTCAGCTTTTCCCCGATGACCCGTCGCTCCTTACGGGTCTCATGTTCTGCCAACTTGGGCGGCGGGCCGGAAGGCCCTGCCGCCCATTTTCATCGGTATTCGGGATTGTGGTAGCCGTAACGCTCGCCCTTGTCCCAGGCGGTGCGGAGGTTGCCGTACGCGGGGATGCCGCCGGCGTCCTTCAGCATTTTGGCGAAGTGCAAGAGATTCCACGTCATGAAGGTGGTGTTGCGCTGGGTGAATTCGTTCTCGAGCCCGCCTGAGCCCGGATCGAGATAGGAGGGGCCGGGGCCTGCTTCGCCGATCCAGCCGGCGTCGGCCTGGGGCGGGATCGCCATGCCGAGATGCTGGAGCGAATACAGCACCTCCATCGCGCAGCGCTTGATGCCGTCCTCGTTGCCGGTGACGATGCAGCCGCCGACCTTGCCGTAATAGATGTATTGGCCCTTGTCGTTCGGCTCGCCGGACATTGCGTAGAGCCGTTCGATCAGAAGCTTGCAGACGCCCGATATTTGACCGAGCCAGATCGGCGTGCCGACGACGACAATGTCGGCGGCGTCGACGATCCTCCAGATTTCCGGCCATGCGTCCTCCGGCCAGCCGTGCTCGCGCATGTCGGGATAAACGCCCTGCGCGAGCGGATGATCGACGACCCGGACATGTGTCACCTCGACGCCATGATCGCGCATGATCGTTTCGGCGACGGACATCAGACCCGCCGTGTGGGAGAGCTCCGGCGACCGTTTCAGCGTACAGTTGAGCGTGGCCGCCTTGAGGCCCGAGAAGTCCCATTCGCTGCCGCTTCCGCTCATCGTCGCGCTCTCTCCGTGTCGTCGTCGTGGTTGTTAGCGCCGACCTGCGTGTGCCGTCGTCAATTCGACGTGACGCGATCAGCTTCGTTCGGCGGCCAATTGCCGGATACGGTCCGCCAGCGCCAGCGCCCGCCAGGCCTGCCGTCCGTCCACGGCGTCGCCGTC
>CAYOBK010000247.1:0-1738 GCA_964402275.1 uncultured Bauldia sp. | reverse complement strand
CCGGGATCGGACCGTCGCTTGCCGCGACGCGCGGGGGCGGCACGGCCACGTCCTTCGCATCGGGATCGAGCGGCTCTGGCGTCTTGACCGCGCCGGACGCCGACGTTGCCCCGAGATTGAACCCGGTCTTGAGATCCGTGGCCAGAGAGCCGCGGCGCCGCAGGCGATAGATGATGAACAGCACCAGCGTGATTTCCGCGGACGCTGTGAAGATGAAGAGTCCGGCGGCGCCGATCCCGGACATCAGCGCGGACGCGCACAGCGGGCCGACCATCGAACCGAGCCCGTTGGCAAAAAGAAGCCCGGCCGAAGTCTCAACATATTCCGACCGGTCAGAATAGTCGTAGGCGTGCGCCGTGGCGATGGCGTAGCAGGATAGAAGCGTACATCCGAGGGGGAAGGCGACGGCGAGCATCGCGGCCGGGCTCAGCGGCAGCCATGCGAGGCTGAGGCCGATCGCCGTCGACAACGCCAGGAGCCCGAGCAGGATGTAGCGCCGGTCGACGCGGTCGGAGAGGCGGCCGACCGGCCATTGCGCGATCACGCCGCCGATCACGGCGATGCCGACGAACAAGGCGGCCTGGTCGGGGCTGAGCCCCTTGCCAACCGCAAACAACGCCGACAGCGTCCAGAACGACCCGGTCGCCATCCCGATCGCGGTAACGCCGACCACCCCTACCGGCGACCGCTTGAACAATTCCCCCGGCCGAAACCGCACGAGCGCGATCGGCGCCGGCTGGGCGGAACGCGTCAACGCGACCGGTATCGTCGCCAAGCCCATCAACAGGCCCGAGATCACGAACAGATTGAACGTCTCCGGGTCTCCCGCGGCGACGAGCAGCTGACCGACCGCGATCGCAGCGTAATTGGTGGCGATGTAGGCGGAGAAGACGAAGCCGCGATTGTGGTTGGTTGACCGGTCGTTGAGCCAACTTTCGATCACCATGAAGAGGCCGGCGAGGCTGATGCCGGTGGCAATGCGCGCAATAAACCACGGCCAGAAGTCGATCAGCAGCGGCAGCACCAGCGCCGATGCCGCGGCGAGGGCGATCAAGGCGGCGAATGCACGGATGTGGCCGGCGCGGAGGATCAGATACGGAGTGAGGAGGCACCCGGCGACGAAGCCGACATAATAGGCCGATCCGAGAACGCCGATCTCGATGGCGCCGAATGACTCGGCGACGGCGCGCAGCGGCACGGCCGTCAGCAATAGTCCGTGGCCTGTGAGAAGGAAGCCGACGCCGGCCAGCAGCGCCGTCACGGACTTCAGCACGGTGGGCATGGCCAAGCCTTCTAGGCGTGTGCGGCTTTTGCGTCGAGACCCAGCGCCGACAGCACGGTCTGCGTGATGCCGCGCGCATCGAGACCTGCCGCCGCATACATCGCCGACTGGATGCCATGCTCGACAAACCGGTCGGGCATGGTGAGGGTCCGGACCTTGAGGCCCCGGTCGAGAAGGCCGGCGGTCGACAAATAGCGCAGCACTGCCGCGCCGAAACCGCCGCTCGCGCCTTCTTCGACCGTCACCAGGATCTCGTGCTCGGTCGCCAGGCGGTTCATCAGGCTTTCGTCCAGCGGCTTCAGGAAGCGCGCATCCGCGACCGTCGTCGGGAGCCCGAACCGTGCCAGGTCCTCGGCAGCGACGAGGCACTCGGCAAGTCGTGCGCCGAAGGAGAGGAGAGCGACCTTTCCGCCCTCGACGAGGACGCGCCCCTGGCCGATCGCCAAAGGGCGCCCT
>CAYOBK010000246.1:0-8102 GCA_964402275.1 uncultured Bauldia sp. | reverse complement strand
TTGCCGCCTGAAGTGGTCGACGACGCGGTGCGCCGGGCCCTGGCCGAGGACCTCGGCCGCGCCGGCGACATCACATCCGCGTCGGTGATTCAGGCCGGCGCCAACGCCGATGCCGTCATCGTCGTGCGCCAGGCCGGCGTCGTCGCGGGCATGCCGCTCGCATCGCGCGCTTTCGTCGGCATCGATGCAACAATCGGCGTAGAGTTGCTTGCCGATGACGGCGACGCTGTTTCGGCTGGCACGGTCCTCGCAAGAATCAAAGGTTCGGCGCATGGAATCCTGGCGGCCGAACGCGTCGCGCTGAATTTCCTCGGGCACCTGTCAGGCATAGCGTCGGCGACCGCCGCCTTCGTTGACGCGGTCAAGGGCACCGGCGCCAGGATCACCTGCACGCGGAAGACCACGCCCGGCCTTCGCGCCCTGGAGAAATACGCCGTCCGTTGCGGCGGCGGCACGAACCACCGTTTCGGCCTCGACGACGCCGTGCTCATCAAGGACAATCATATCGCCATTGCCGGGGGCGTTGCCGTCGCAATCGAACGCGCGCGCGCTGCCGTCGGCCACCTCGTCAAGATCGAAGTGGAGATCGACAGGCTCGGTCAGCTGGACGAAGCGCTGGCCGCGAGACCCGACGCGATTCTCCTCGACAACATGAGCATCGGGGAGCTGGCGGAAGCGGTGCGGCGCATCGGCGGCCGCGCCGTCGCCGAAGCCTCGGGCGGCGTCACGATTGCCACCATCCGCTCAATCGCCGAGACCGGCGTCGACTTCATCTCGTCAGGCTGGATCACGCATTCGGCGCCGGCGCTCGACGTTGCGCTCGAGGTCGGTTCCTAGCGCCGGGCTAGATCCAGCCGCCGCCATAGGTGCGGTAGAAGACGTGGAGGCCGATCTGCGCCGTGCGCTGCATCTGGCCGGCCCAGGCCGGTCGGACATAGTTGGCGTGATAGTGGGTCGCCGATCCCACCTCGTCGACCCAGATTGCCTCGCCGTCGAGCACGGCGCGGGCGAGTTCCTGCGCCGTCTGCCATGCGATCTGGTCGCGGACGACGTCACGGATTCCGTCGCAGGCGAATGAGAATTGGCAGGCGTTGCGGTGATTGCGGTTCTGATAGACCACGCCGCAAACGGTGTCGGGATAAGCGGGATTCTTGAGCCGGTTGACCACCACTTGCGCCACCGCCAGCTGGCTGCGGATCGGTTCGCTCCGCGCCTCGAAGTAGATTGCCTCGGCGAGGCAGCGCTTCTCCGCAGGCGCCCGAGCGCTTTCCGGAATGGGGTTGGCAACCCAATCGTGATCGGTGGCGGGATCTGGCCAGTTGATCGCGATCTCCGGCTTCGCCGGCGGGTTGATCAGCGCCCGGAACGGCGCTTCGACGTCCGCCATCCCGCCGGGATCGGCGTAGGCGATCGGGGCATTGGGGTCGAACGCAGCGGCGGTATCGGAACGCGGCGGCGGTGTTGACGCAATCACGGTCGCGGCAGGCTGCGCCGCACGCGGCGGGCGCGCGGCGAGCGCGAGGACGATGGCGTCGTCGACCGGCGGTGCGGTCATGAGCTCGGCCGCCGGCAGCCGGCCCGTCGCGAAAAGGAAGGCGCCATCCGGGATCGCCTCCGGGGTGGCTTCTTCGGCGGTGCCGGTGGTCGCCGTGCCGTCGGTTACCAGCGGCGCGACGGCTCCGGTGGTTACAGGATCGATCGGGCGCGGTTCGGCGGCGGCCAGCTCGGCGTCGAAGGCAGTCGGGACCGTTGAGAGGAGGAAATAGCCGAGCGCCACCGACAGCCGGGCAAGCCAGGTCAGCTCACGCTCCCCACGAGGCCTCGCCCTGTTTGGCCGCACTCGCCACTCCACGCAACGCATACGCACAACCGGCGCGGCAGCCCGTGCCGTCGCCTCAGATCGTTCAAATTGGATCGATTAGCTTGAGGCCGCGTTAACGCCGTGGCCCGCTACACCCGTTGGCCAAAGCGGAGCCCCGCGCCGGGGCGCTCCTGGAGCACTTCGCGGCGGAAACGGAAGAGCGCGGCGGGGCGGCCGCCGGTGCTCACATCCGTGCCGCCGGTCTGCTCGACCAGCCGCGTCGCCTCGACCAGCCGGCGGAAGTTCTGTTTGTGGAGGTGCCGGCCGGCGATCGCCTCCACCGTGTTTTGAAGTTCGGTCAATGTGAACTCGCGGTCCATCAATTCGAAGATCACCGGCCGGTATTTGAGCTTGGCCCGGAGCCGCGACATCGCCGTGGCAAGAATCCGTCGATGGTCGTGGATCATCGGCGAGCCGAGCGGCTGCGCCGAACCGGGGGGGCCGGCCCGCCCGTCGCGCTCCGCCTCGGTGACAAGCCCCGCTTCATAGAGAAGCTCGTAGCGGTCGAGCACGCGTTCCTCGTCCCAGGAGAAGTCGCGTGACCCGAAGGCCTGACGGAAACGGTCTTGCCTTCCGAGCGCGCGTCCTGGTGGCGACGCCGAGGGATCGGTTCCGACCCACGCGTTCAGTTTCGTCATGACCGCAGCAAGCGAGGCGGGACTCCCATTGCGATGGTCCTCCCACGGAAGGAAGTCGTACCAGGGTCGCCATTTCGCCCCGGCCCGCGCGAGCGGTTCGTCGGCGTCCTGATCGCGTCGGGTGAGGGCGAGATAGCCGACCGAAACGGCATGGCCGCGGTCGCCGAGCTGTGCGTGGCGTCCGCGGTCGCCAAATGTGTAGAGTTGCTCGACATAGCCGAGCGTGACCGCGGTCTGTTCTTCGACCCAGTTGCGAAGACCGATTTCGAACGTCCGATGCCGGATCGGATCGAACGGACCGAACGGCAGCGCCTCCGCCTCATTGCCCGCGGCCGGACGCATGACAAGGACGAGCGGCGTCCGATCCTCGACCGACACGATCACGGCGTTGAGGCCGATCTCGATCGCCGTTCCGGCGGCCATCAATCCGTGTCCCGGATCGGCAAAACGAACGGATCCGCTTCGAAGGCGAGTGCGCCGAGTCCGATTGCGTTGACCGCGTCGATCATCCGTCCGTCGCGGCCCATGATCTTGTCGGCAAGCGCGACCATCCGGGGATTGGGCGAGGCGGCCGGCGATGCCTCGCGGAGCCGCTGCGCCACCTCGGCTTCCGGCGTGTCGGGGAGAAGATGGCAAAGCGCGATGAACGCGCCGGCGGTCGACCGGCTGATGCCGGCGAAGCAATGCATCACCATCGGCTTGGACCGGTCCCAGGCGCCGACGAAGGCGAGGAGCCGATGCACGTGGTGCTCGGCCGGCTCGGTCATGCCCCGGATCGGGCCGACGATGTCGGCGATGCCGATGAACAAATGGCGCTCCGCCGTGATCGAGCGCGGCCGCTTCACCGGCGTATGCAGCAGCGTCACAAGGTGACTCGCCCCCGAGGCGGCAACGGTTGCCGCGACGCGCGACAAGGAACAGACGTGAATGCTCGGCATCGCTTCAGTCTGGCGACAAGCCCCGACCGGATCAACCGGCTTCGCGGCTAAGTGCCGCGGAAAACACGTCGAATTGCGAACGAAAGCGTTCCTCGGCCGTCGCCGTCGGCCACGGTTCGAGTTCCAGCCGCTCCGCCGCCGTGCCCGGTTGGCCGAAAAATTTGAGCGCCTCGGCGCGCTCGAATCCGGCCAGCTGAGTTGCCTCGTGATAGGCGGCGATCCGATCGGCGGCCTTGATCGCGGCGGAGATGGCGTCGGGGAGCGTGGCAGGGAGGCCGAACCGCCTCCTGATGGCGAGGGCAAGCCTTTTCTCGACGCCTGCATACTCGTCGCCGATCACCGCCTTGAACGGCGAAATCATGTCGCCGATCACATATTCCGCGGCGTCGTGGAGAAGGGCGGCGAGCCGGCCCGCGGCCCCGAAATCAGGGTTGAGGTCATCGACGATCGCAACGACAACGATCGAATGCTGGGCAACCGAGAAGGGGTGATCCCCGACGGTCTGGCCGTTCCAGCGCGCGACTCTGGCAAGACCGTGGGCGATGTCATCGATCTCGACGTCGAGCGGCGATGGATCGAGCAGGTCCAGCCGGCGCCCCGACAGCATTCGCTGCCAGGCGCGGCGTTCGGATCCAGATTTCTGAGGAGGCTTGGTCGGCACGGAGACGGGATTGGTCAGGCGCCGTCGGCGTGCGCCGGCCAGCCGAACCGCGCCCAGCCGGGAATGACCAGCTCGATCGCGTGGCCGTTCACGGTGAATCGCCGTCCGTTCGCCATTGCATTGGCTGCGCGGTCGAGCCGCACGTTGGCGAGCCCGATATTTCCCGCGACCGATCCGATCGCGCCAATCGCCTGGTCGCCCGCAACGAGGTCGGCGCCCGGTTCGAGCGGGGCGTCGGCCTTCGCCATGATCACGCGCCGTCGAGCCGTTCCACGATGCTCCATTCGCGAAACGACTTCCTGGCCGACGAAGCAGCCCTTGTCGAAAGCGACGCCGCCAAGCTGGTCGACATCGGCATCATGCGGGAACACCTCGCCATAGTCGAAGTCGCGTCCGCCCTCGGGGACGCCAAGGCCGATCCGATGGCCCTCATAGACCGACGGGTCGACTTCGGTCCCGTTGGCCGCGATGTCGGCGTTCTCCCGGAGAATGGCGCGAAGCCCCAGCACCCGAAGCCGCGGGTCGTTGGCCGAGGCAACGGCGCCCGGGAGGGTGGCGCCGTCCCAGCAGGCGACGACGAAGGAATCCGCTGACCTGTCGTCGATGTCCACGGCGGCGCGCAACCGATAGAAGCCGAGGCGTTTGACGAAGTCGCTGACGATCGTTTTGGAGATATCGACGAGATACCCGTCATCCACCGCGAAAAGGATGAAGTCGAATTGGAGTTTTCCCTGAGGCGTCAGCAAGGCGCCGTAGGCGGCCTCGCCCGGTCTGACTTTCTCCAGGTCGCACGTGACGAGGTTCTGCAGGAAATGGCGCGCGTCCGGGCCGCGGACGGATACGACCGCCCGGCCGGTCAGCTTCGTCCAGAATCCGGTGCCCAAGCTGCTCACCATTGGCATTTCATATTGGTTTCGCGATAGGTAGGCCGGACGCTGAAGCGCCGCAAGGCTCGTGACGGAGGCGCCTTTTGCCCGATACCTTCGATCTCGTTCTCGCCGGCGGCGTCATCGTCAATCAGGACGGCGTCGGTGCCGGCGACATTGGCATCCGCGGCGGCCGCATCGCAGCGCTCGGACGCGTCACTGGCGATGCCGGCGAACGGATCAACTGCCGGGGTCTCCATATTCTGCCCGGCGCAATCGACACGCAGGTCCACTTCCGCGAACCCGGCCTCGAGCACAAGGAGGACCTCGAGTCGGGATCCCGCGCCGCAATAATGGGCGGAATCACTGCGGTGTTCGAGATGCCCAACACCAACCCGGCGACGACGTCGGAGGCAGCCCTCGCCGACAAGATTCGCCGCGCGACGGGTCGGATGCATTGCGATTTCGCCTTCTGGATCGGCGGGACGCATGAAAACACCGAGGCCTTGCCCGAACTCGAACGGTTGCCGGCCGCCGCCGGTGTGAAGGTTTTCATGGGGTCATCCACGGGCGACCTTCTGGTCGAGGACGACGCGGGCGTTGCGGCGATCCTTTCCCGCCTGTCGCGCCGGGCCGCATTCCATTCCGAGGACGAGCCGCGCCTCAAGGAGCGGCAGCGGCTCCGCGTCGCCGGCGATGCGTCGTCGCATCCGGTATGGCGCGACGAGATCGCCGCGCTCACCTCGACCCGGAGGCTGGTCGCGATCGCGCATCGGACCGGGTCGCAAATCCACATCCTCCACGTCTCGACCGCCGAGGAGATCGATTTCCTCGCCGATCATAAGGACATCGCGTCGGTCGAGGTGACGCCGCATCACCTGACGCTCACCGACGCCGACTATGCCCGCTTCGGGACACTGATCCAGATGAATCCGCCGGTCCGGGCGGCCCGCCACCGCGACCGTCTGTGGTCCGGTCTGGCGGAGGGGATCGCTGACATTCTCGGTTCCGACCACGCGCCGCATACGCTCGAAGAAAAGGCCAAGCCTTATCCGGAGTCGCCCTCCGGGATGACCGGCGTCCAGACGCTGCTGCCGATCATGCTCGACCACGTGGCCGCCGGCCGGCTAAGCCTCCAGCGCCTGGTGGACATGACGTCCGCCGGTCCGGCCCGCCTGTTCGGGATCGTCGGCAAGGGGCGGCTCGCGGTCGGCTACGACGCCGATCTTTCGATCGTCGACCTCAAGCGGCGTCAAACCATTCGCAATGACTGGATAGCATCAAAGGCGGGCTGGACGCCCTATGACGGGCGCGAGGTCACGGGCTGGCCCGTGGGGACGATCGTCCGCGGTCACAAGGTGATGTGGGAGGGCGAAGTCACCGCGCCCGGGACGGGACGGCCGGTCCGCTTCGCCGCGACCAGGCGCGGAAGCTACTGAACCACGCGGGCGATGGTGAATTCGCGGTTGCGGACCCGGCCGGCGAGGGACGCGGCGAGTTCGGCGACGGCATCCTCGCCATAGCTCGTCACCAGGTCCGACAGGGCCGCGAACAGCGCCGCATGCGCCAATACGTCGGATTCGACACCGCGGGCAACCGCGTCGCCCCAAGCCTGGGTCAGATAGTTGAGAGCGAGCCGCTTTTGTTCGGAGATCGAGACGTCGGCGTCCCGATTGTCGGTTGAAGACATAGCGAAACATCCCGCTGAGGGGGCATTGAGTGGCGATCCTTGGTTAACAGATTCGCCAGCTTTCGCCAGCGTTTCGTGCCAAAGAGGTTAACGCGACCCTAACGCGTGTGACTGCGGGATTAACGTTTCGCTAACCATGCCGCTCGGGATCGGCGGTTTGCTCACTGCGGACGGGAACGGGCGATCGCGTCGCGGCTTTGCGGCGTGATATCGGCCGCCTCGAGATCGCCGGCGGACATCCAGCGGACCTCGAGCGCGTCGTCGGCGGCCTTCGCTTCGCCCGACTGGTAGTCGGCGGCAAATGCCATCAGCACGAAATGGGCAGGGATCGGCTGCTCCATGACGATCTCGAAAATCCCGACCGGCCGGCCGATGGTTGCCATGATGCCCGTTTCCTCCAGGAGTTCGCGTTTGGCCGCGTCGGCCATCCGCTCGCCAAAGGCGACATGGCCGCCGGGAAGCGCCCACTTGCCGGCATAGGGACCGGCCTTCCGCTTCACGAGGAGGACGGAGTTATCCCTCCACAAGACGACGCTCGCCCCGAGTCTTGGCACTCGGGTGCTGCTGGATGGGGGCGTGTTCATTCCAGGGACGATAAAGGCCGACCGGTCGGCATGAAAGAGACCGGCCGCCGGGTCGGCGGTCGCCTTGCCGTGAGTCCATTGATGCGGTCTATCGTTCTGGCTGATCGTTTTCGATCGGCCGTTGCTTGTCGGCCACGGCTGCCAGCAGTTCGGCGTTGCCGAGCTCCCGGTACTGCGCGACCAGCGCCTGTTCCATCTCCAAATCTTCCCTGGAGCGGAACGGCCGATCGATTGGATTTCTGAGCATTGTCCCGTGCCTGTGTGTCGTCCGAGCGGGCTCTACGGCGAATCGCGCTCGTCAGATTACGGGGACGATATGAATCAAAAGTTGCCCCGTTTCACCCGGGGTCGAACCGCTATCCCCACCTGCATCGCCCGGAATCCTTGGCCCGCGAATATGGACTGCGGAGTGCGCCGGGGGATCGGATTAACGGTCGCTTAAGCACGAAAGAATAGGGCGCCCCGCGAAGGCGGGGCACCCCGTTTGGCAAGCCGCGATGCGATCGGCTACCAGCCGCAAGCGGCGCCTTCGAACGCCGCATCGCCCTCCCAGAGCACCCGCATGTCGTCCGGCATCATGCAGCCGATCCTGACGAGGCCGCCGCGCGCGCCATTCTCGGGCGGCCCGGCATAGCCGGCGAACATCGCGTTGCAGGCGTCCCGGGTCCAGTCGGCCGGAACCACCATCATGTATGTCTCCGGCGGTTGTGGATCGGCGGCGCGGGCGCCCCAGCGGACGGTGCCGACGCAGATTTTCAGGCCGCCGCCCTCGGTCACGAACATGTCCGGACCGGGCGGTCCCATTGGACCCGGTGCTCCTGCGGGACCGATCGGGCCCGGCTGGCCGGCGGGGCCGGGCGCTCC
>CAYOBK010000245.1:0-12211 GCA_964402275.1 uncultured Bauldia sp. | reverse complement strand
GTTCCGGGTCCGGGCGAGTTCGGCCACGAGACCTGGGCCGACGAAGCCGGGGTCGCCTGGATGACCGGCGGCGCGTCGATCTGGACGAGCGGCTCCTACGACGTCGAGCAGCGACTGTTCATTCAGGGTACCGCGCAGCCGGTGCCGATGTTCGACCCGGAATATCGTCCGGGCGACAATCTGTTCTCGAACAGCGCGATCGCCCTCCATATCGATACCGGCGAGCTTGCCTGGTACTTCCAGTACACGCCGAACGAGTCGTGGGATTATGACGAGCAGGGCATCCACATGCTCGTCGACTCGCCATTCGATGGCGTCGATCGGCAACAGGTCGTCCACTTCGGCCGCAACGGCTACTTCTATCAGCTTGACCGGACCAGCGGCGAGTTCGTCACCGCAGCCCAATATGTCGAGCAGATAACCTGGACCGCCGGTCTCGACGAGAAGACGGGCCTGCCGATCGAGTACGACCCCAACCTGGAACTCCAGATCTATATCCCGGAGACCCGTTGGGTCCGCGGCGACTACGCCGGCGCCGGGGATGACATCAAGATCGCGTGCCCGCAGCTGCCGGGCGGCGTGCGGTGGCAGACGCCCGCCCTCAATCCCGACAAGTTCATCGCCTATGTCAGCGGCGAGGACGGGTGCCAGTTGCAGGCCCGATTGCCCTCGATCACATTGCCGAATGGCGAGATCGACGAGCAAGGCCGCAACGTGCCGGGCGGCCAGATTCCGGGCGGAGCGCCCGCCGTCATAGACTATATCGGTCTGTTGGCGGCGGTGGACATGAGCACCGGCGAGTTGATCCGGCGGGAGCACCAGCCCTATGACGGCCGGGCGGGCGTCCTCGCGACGGCCGGCGGCCTCATCTTCAGCAGCTGGGGCGACGGCTCGATCGTGGCCTATAACGACGAGACGCTCGACGAGGTGTGGCGCTTCCATACGGGCATGGGCGTCGAGGCCCCGATCTCGAGTTTCGAGATCGACGGCAAGCAGTACCTCGCCGCCTTCGCCGGCGACAATCAGACGGGCAATGCCCCCGGCGAGAACGGTTGGGGCGCCGTCATGTTCCTGTTCACGATCGACTAAGAGCGCGAACAGTTCGACGTGGGGCGGGGCCGATGGTCCCGCCCCATTCATTCAGGCAGGCGCCCGAGGCCCCGTGAGGGTCGTTGCGGCGACACCGTTCCGTCCCGCGCGGATCATTCTCGAGGTAAGGCGGTTGCGCCCGGCGCATGCGGAACGTTTTATTGAGATGAACATCTCGTATCGTTGAACAGCAAACCCGAGGCGCGGCTGCGTTCTTGATCAGTATATCGTATGATCGCGATGTCGATGGCCCAAGGAGAAGCGCCAAATGCAAGTCAACAGCGGAACCCACGTCAAGCCCACGACCGCCGTGGCCGCGGCAGCCTTCGCGGCCGTCACCATTGCCGCAGCCGCCTTCGCCCAGGACGGCGCCGCGATGGTGACCGGCGAAAACGCGACGCACATCGCGATGCTCGCCGGTGCGGGCGAGGTCCCGCCCGTCGAAACCGCCGGGACGGGAACGGCCTATATCCTCTACAACGCCGAGACCGCCCGGATTACATGGACGGTCGACTATTCGGGCCTGACCGGCCCGGCAACCGGCGCGCATATCCATGGCCCTGCGACGCCGGAAGAGAACGCCGGCGTGCTGATCAGCCTCCAGGGCGGAGTGGAATCCGAGGGCCGCCTGGAGGGCGAAGCCGACATTACGGCGGAGCAGGCAGCCCAGCTGATGGATGGCCTGCTCTATGTCAACATCCACACCGAGGCGAACCGGGGCGGCGAGATTCGCGGGCAACTTCTGGCTGCCGATGCCGCGGCAGCGGCCGCCGATGCCGGACCCGATCCCGCACTTATGGCGGCGCTTATGGACGAGGGCGCCACCATCTACCGCAGCCGCTGCGCCGGCTGCCACGGGCGCAACGGCGAAGGTCAGCCGCCGGCGCAGGACGCGGCGCCGGCCCTCGCGGGCGCGAGCGCGCTGGGGTCTGTCCGGACGATAGCCGCTCAGGTCCTGCGTGGCGGCGCCTATATGCCGCCATTCGACAGCCTGACCGACCGGCAGATCGCGGCGGTCGCCACCTACATCCGGAACTCCTTCGGCAACAGCCGTGGCATCGCCACGGAAGAGGAGGTCGCCGGCTACCGCTAGCGCAAGCGGGCGCGTCGCCGTCGCTCGCTGCACGATCTGAATGTACGATCCGAAACGGGACGGGCCTTGGCCCGCCCCGTTTCAGCTTTGGCGGCGGCCGGCGCCGTCAAAGCGGCGCGTTGCAGGCCGCAAGGTCTTCGACGATCGTTCCGGCGAGATCGGGGCGCTCCGTGAGCATAGCCTCGATGGCGTCGGCAAAATCGCCATCCGTGAACCGCATGATGCCGCGCTTGGCGTCGAGCGGCAGGCGGTCGACGGCACCGATCAGGCACGTCCCGAGCGCGACCCTCTCGGCCTCCGCGGCGTCCGCCCGTTCCGCCTGCACCCACAACCACATGATATCGCCGACGATAAGGGTGCCGCCGCAGGCATCCAGCGCGAGGAACAATGATCCCGCGAGACGCGGATTTGCCGCGACCGCGGCGTTGACCCCGGCAATGAACTCGCCGGCTTCGCGAATCGCCAGCTGATCGGCCGGCGCGAGGCTCACCGCGGTCTCGACGAAGCAGGCCTCGGCGGTGCCGATGATGAACTCCGGCAGGCCTGCGCCGAATTCCCGGATGAATCCCGACACGAGCGCCTCCAGGGTCGGGAGCCCCGCGGCATCCGCCGCGGCCAACGCTGACCCGGGAGCTTCGACTCCGGGCCAGCCGGAGCACCGGTCTGCAAGATCGATCGCCCGATCGCTGAACCCCGCCAGCGTGATCGTCCCCGTAACGCCGCCAAGGGTGATGTCGAGCCGATCCGCCGGGAGCAAGAGCAGCGGAGCGAGGGCCGCCGCGTCCTCACCGATAACCTCGATCAGAACGGCGCCGTCGACGCGGATCAGCAACGGCCCGGTCACCGTGACCGACTGCACGCCCCCGGCGCCGACAAACTCCAGCATTGCCTCGACCCGGTCGCCGCGAGCAAAGCCTTCGGGCAATTGGCCGTTGCCGCCGGTCCCAACATCGACCCAGAGCCCGTCCCGGGCGTCGCAGCGAACCGTCATCTGGCCTTCGCCCGAATCGGCGAGGAACCGCAGGAAGCTGACGCCGACGCCTCGCTGTTCGTCGAACATGCCGCCGCCAACCCACTCGCCCGCGGCGGCCGGCGTGAGCGCTGCCGGCGACAGCATGAGGATCGTCAATGCCTGCCGAACCGGCCGTTTGAACACCTGGCGCCTCGAACGGGATTGGCCGCCCGGCGGGCGGCAGAGACCCGCGATATCTAGCACGCGGCGCGCGGGTATGCGAAGCGGCCGGTCCGGCTCACAGCCCGCTCAGCGGATCGGCCCCGACGAACGCCATCACCCGATCCAACAGCGCGATGTGGGTTTCGACGTCGCCATGCTCGGCCTCGAGGTTGAGATAGGGTCCAAGCCCGTTGAGGGTCAGGTAGTCGGCCATGGTGCAGTCGTTGTTGGCCTCGGTGACGTAGCGATAGATCACATGGAGGCCGGCCGCATTCAGCCGGCGGACGGTGGCCATGCCGGCGCCGTTCTCGGCGGGCGGACGTCCGCTCACGACCATGACGATGGTGTCTTCATCGGCAAACCTTCCTTCGGCGACGAAGCTGGGAAACGGGATCATCTTGCTGTCGATGCGATTGATCGAGATTGTCCCGCGGCCGCCCGCGCCAGCATGGCCGTTCCAATTGGTGTGCAGCCCAACAACCGGGAACGCGGCGTCCCGGTGCCGGAGGAATTCCTCGACATAGCGCGGCGCGGCGACGGGGGCATCGCAGCCCGCCGCGGCCGTTTCGGTCGCCGCGAAATTGCGGTTGGGATCAAGACCGTCGACCAGCCGGTTCTCGGCGTTCTCCACGATCACCGCGACGCCGCCATAGCGCAGCACGGCGTGGATCGCCGTCAGAAACGCCGCATCCTCTTCGTCGTGCGGAACGACCCAGAGCGGGCCGGGAGTCTGGAGGTTTCGCACGACCACCAGATGCCAATCGCGATCGCTCTCGCGGAACCAGACCTCGCCGACGCACAGCTCGGGGCGGGATAGGTCGGCAAGCACGGCGGGGAAATCCGCATCGGCAACAGTCGCCGGATCGACGCACTCGAGCGTATCCTGCGCCGCTGCCGGGCCGACAGCCATGATTGCCCACGCCAGGCCGACTGCCGCTGGAATGAGCAAGGCCGCCTTTCCGGTCACCATCCCTCCATCGCCGCATGATAGCAAGGCCGTTCGGGCGGCGAGACCTTCTTCGGCATTCGAGACGAAGTCCTGGAACGGAAAAGGGGCGCCGGCCCGTCCGAGCCCGTCGACGCCCCAAGTATTGCGGACTCGCAAGGAGGGCCCTCCGAATCCGTGACCACCTGGCGCCGTCGGCATGCGCCCCTCGGCAAACCAGATCCTTGATCGACGACCGGCTTCAAGGAACCCGGCGCCCCGGAAGAAGAGCGGAATGCCGCGGCGTGCCGGGGCAATCCGGTTGCGTTGACAAGTCCGGGCTCGCCAACGCACCCCTGTTCGGCGCGGAAGGATCGACCGGGCCGCTCGGAAAAGTCCGATGCCCTCCCCGCGCGGGGACTTCGGCCGTCCGCCGTCGGGCACGGCATGACAAAGCCCGCGCCGGACAGACCCATCGAGGGCCATTTTGTAGTGTGCGTCCGGCGCCGTCAAACGTGTCTCGGAGGCACTTTTCGGCTCCCGTCTTCGTCGCATAAGGATCGCGAAAGCGTCATTGCCCCGCGTTCTGATTTGAACAGAAAAGGGGTTGCGCCGCTTGGTTTTATGGTAGTGTCGCCCGCGACGCTTGGAGCGGGGGACCGCACGTCGTTTACCCTGACTCAGGCCGACGCACGCCAAGGAAGCACTCGAGGGGGGCGGCTTCCGGTACGCTTCGGTCGGCCGTCAACCGAAGTGAAGCGCGCGGGAGGCGTGACACGACTTAACTAACTGATTTATAGTTGTTTTTTGACGCAGAATCCGGACAGGGACCTGCCTGGATATGCCACAGCCGACGCGATGCCCGTGTCAAAGTCCGGCGCCATCACGAAGAAGGAAACGGGAGGGAGCTGCACCACCGCAAGGCATGCCACGCCCCGTCACTTTGGGGCGCTGGAACTAGACTTTTGACCACAGCCATATCCCGAGGGACATCGGGGTCTCCTAGGAGGAATCATGACTAGCAGGACTTTGAGAATGTCAGCTTCCGCGATCGCCATTGCGGCAGGATGCGGCCTCGCCGGCAGCGCGCTGGCCAATGACGACGTCATGGCGAATATCGATGCCGGCAACGTCGTCATGCCGAACATCAATTATTTCGGCTGGAACTATTCGCTTTTCGACCAAATCAACGTCGACAATGTCGCCGACCTCACCGTGGCCTGGACGCTGCAGCTCGGCGTTCTCGATCAGTGGGAGGCGACGCCTCTGGTCGTCGGCGATACGATGTTCGTCGTCAGCCCGGTCAACCAGTCGGAAGGCACCGGCCAATCGCCCAATACGATGCTGGCGATCGACCTCAACACCAGCACGATCATCTGGGAGTTCCGCCCGGACGTCGACCGCGAGGCCGGCCTCACGGCCTGTTGCGGCGCGCAGACGCGCGGCCTCAACTACGCCGAGGGCAAGGTCTTCTACAACACCGCCGACGGCCAGGTCTTCGCGCTGGACGCCGAGACCGGCGAGGCGTTGTGGCGGTCGATCGGCGCCGACACCACGATCCGCGAGCACACGATGGGCAACTCGATCGTCATCGGCGATCTGTTCATCATCGGCAACGAAGGCGGCGAGTGGGGCGTCCGCGGCAAGGTTTCGGCCTTCGATATCGAAGACGGCCAGACCCAGTGGGTGATGTACAATATGGGCCCGAACAACGAGGTCGGCATCGGCCCGAGGTTCCAGCCCTTCTACGCCGACGACCAGATCGCAAACCCGGCGCTCGACTCCTGGTTCGGCGATTCCTGGCGCCGCGGCGGGGGCACCTCCTGGGGCTATTTCACCTACGACCCGGATTCCAACATCTTCCACTATTCGACCGGCAATTGCGGTCCGTGGAACGCGGATTATCGCCGCGAATGGGGCGTGTTCGAGCTCGACGCAAATGGTGGGCTCGGCGACTACAAGAACAACTATTGCGCCTCGGCCATGGCTCGCGATGCCACCACCGGCGAGCTGATCTGGGCTTACAACTTCACCCCGGCCGAGCCGTGGGACTACGACCAGCCGCTGACCAATCCGCTCGCCGACATCGACATGAACGGCGACGGCACGGCGGAAGCGACCCGCTTCCTCGCGGCGCGTCACGGTTACTTCTATGTCTGGGACCGCAACACCGGCGAGATCATCAACGACCCGTGGCCGTTCGTCTACGTCAACATCATGAACGGCGTCGACCTCGAGACCGGCCGCCCGATGTACAACATCGAGACCTGGGCGTTCACCGATGTCGAGGACCGGAACCGCTACACTCAAGGTCAGACCATATTCGGTCCCGAGCAGCTCGAGGACGAGGAGTACACCGGCACCGAGATCTACATCTGCCCGTTCATCCAGGCGCGTAACTGGCAGAACACGGCGTACAATCCTGAGCTCGGCTACAACTACGTGGCAACGACCGCCGGCTGCGGCGGTCTCCGCGCGGTGGAGGGCGAATATGTGGCCGGCGAAGGCTACATCCTGATGGCCTTCAATCCGTTCGGCGCCATCCTTGGCCCGTTCGACATCAACGGCAATCCCGAGCCGGGCTACGCCAGCCAACTCCAGGCGCAGGACGTTGCCGGCGGCACCATCGCCTGGGACGTCAAGTTCGAGACCGGCAACAACACGCCCATCTTCGCCACCGCCGGCGGCCTCCTGTTCCAGGGCAACAAGAATACCGGCACGTTCGACGCCTACAACGCGGCCTCAGGCGAGAGGCTGTGGGGGTTCCGCGCCGGCTCCGACTTCAACCAGTCGGCGATGTCGTATATCGGCCCGGACGGCCGTCAGTACGTCGCGATCATCGCCAGTGCCGCGAACACCGGCCAGGTGAATTTCGACGACGACGCCAACGACGCCGATCGTTATCGCCGCGCCGGAACGACGCTCTATGTCTTCACGCTGCCGCAGTCAGTCGCCGGCGGCATGTAAGCCTCGACGTCAGCAAGACAGGAAAAGCCCCGGCGCTCGCGCCGGGGCTTTTTTACGACAGATGAAGCGCCGCCAGAGCATTTCGGCAAGGTAACCCCCCGTCACAATTGTGCTTTCGCGACCGGCATTGCAACGCCGGGCGCCCGCCTCAATGCCGAGGACCCGCCGGGATTTGATCATCGTTCGCTCGAGTCGCCACGACGGCGCTTTGATGCAATGATGCTACGCAGCGAGAACAACCCGGGCAGGCCATCGATGCAGCGCTTCCTCGTCCAACGACCGTTGATGATTGTCTTCCTGATCGTTGCCGCGCTGGTGTGGGGCGGTACGGCGCAAGCGCAGCCGCAATTGCAGGCGCAGGCGACCGCGGAAGTCAACGTCCGCTCGGGACCGGGAACGCAATATCCGGTGCAGTTCACCCTCGCCACCGGCACGGTGGTCAATATCCTCGCCTGCTCGGACGGCTATGAATGGTGCCAGATCGCGCTCGGCAACCAGGTCGGCTGGGCTTCCGGGCAATTCCTCCAGCCGCTCCAGGCCAACCAGCCGATCACCGAGGCCGGCCCGGCGCTGGGTCCGGTGTTTGAATTCCTGCTCGGCCTGTTCGGCCCGCAACTCGGCTTGCCGCAACTGCCCCCGGAGCCTCCTGCCCCGCCACTCCCGCCGACCCCGGGTCCGGGCGAAGTCTGTTTCTATGTCGACGCCAACTTTGCCGGAAACGCGCTCTGCGTGAATGTCGGCGCGTCCAATTCCAGCCTCGCCACCCCCTGGAACAACGCGATCTCCTCGATCCGTGTCGGCGAGAACGCCGCCGTCGAGGTGTGCGGCGACCCGAATTATGGCGGCTGGTGCCAACTCTATCTCGACGACGTGAACCTCACCGGCACGCGCAACGATACGATTTCCTCCTACCGCACCAGCACCGGTCAGGCGCAGCCGCCGCAACAACCGCCGCCCGGCGGCCAGAACGTCCAGGCGCGGGCTGTGGTCACGCTCAACGCCCGGCTCGGACCGAGCACGCAGAACCCGGTGGCCTATGTCATTCCGGCCAACGGCCTGGTGACGATTCCCGAATGCCTGGTCGGCTACAGCTGGTGCCGCGTGATCTATCTCGGCCAGTCGGCATGGGCGTCGGCCAGCTACCTCGCCTACGTTCAGAACGGTCAGCTGATCGCCGATATCGGCGGATTGCTCGGTATTCCCACCACACAGCCGCCACAGGGTCCGGCAACGCCGACGCCGGCCGCCAATCAGGTCTGCTTCTACGTCGACCCCAATTTCGCCGGCAACGCCTTCTGCGCCGCCGCCGGACAGAGCAATCTCAATCTCGGCCCGCCCTGGAACGACGCGTTGTCGTCGATCCGCGTCGGCACCAACGCGACGGTCACGGTCTGCGGCGACCCAAACCTCGCCGGCTGGTGCCAGACCTATACCGACAATGTGAACCTGACGAGCTTCCGCAACGATACGATCTCGTCATACCGGGTGTTCGCCGCCAGCGCGCCGCCGGCCACGCGCGTCTGCTTCTTCGAGAGCGCAAACTATGCCGGCGCCTCGTTCTGCATCAATGACGGGCAGAGCTATGCCACGCTGCCGGCCGGCTGGGACAACCGCATCACCTCGATCCGCGTCGAGTCGGGTTCCACCGTCCAGGTCTGCCGCGATACGGAGTTCTGGGGCTGGTGCGAGCAGCTGACCGCCAGCGTTCCGCAGCTCTTCGGCGACCGCAACGACGCGATCTCGTCGGTGCGGACGCGATAGCCGACATTGCTGCGGCTGGCCGCAGCGGTCGTCAGCTTGGGCAGGATCAAAGGGTGACGGCGGTTCGGTCGGGCCGCGTCAGCATCGCGGACGCGCCCGGATATTGGGCGACGATCGCCGGCGCCCTCGCCTCGCCCGCGACGAACAGCGCCGTCGCCAGCGCGTCGGCGTCCATCGCCCGCGGCGCGGTGACGACGACGTCGAGGAGGCGATCGGCGCTGCGGCCGGTCGCCGGGTCGAACAGATGGTGGTTGCGCCCGGTGGGATCGAAGGTCGTGCCGTAGCCGCCCGACACCGCCAGCGCGCCTTCCGAGAGGTTCATCCTGCGGTCGGTCGCGCCGTTCTGGTCGCGAAGGGCGACCCGCCACGGCCCGCCATCGGGATGATCGCCGAGGACGCGCGTCTCGCCCAGCTCGATCACCACATGCTCGAAGCCCTCGTTCCTGAGAAGGTCGGCGATGCGGTCGGTGATATATCCTTGGGCGATGCCGTTCAGCGTCGCCGACATCCCCGGCGTCGCGAAGCGGATCGCGTTCTGCGCCACGTCGATACGCCGGTAGTCGACGAGACTGCGCGCCGAATCGATTTCAGCCTGCGGCGGACCGTCGGGGCCGGCATAGACGACCGAGAAATGCCGCGCATAGAGATCCCACAGACGCTGGACCGTCGGATCGAACGCGCCGCCGCTGGCGGCGCCCATCGCCCGTCCTGCTTCCATGACCGTCACGAGGTCGCGCGAAGGGTTGCGGATCACGCCCTCGCGGTTGAGCCGCGAGAGCTCGCTTTCGTTGCGGAACAGGCTGAATACCGCGTCGAGCCGCGCAACCTCGGAAAGCATCCGGGCCATGGTCTGTCGCGCGAAATCGGCGTTGGGATGCCAGATCATCATCGACGACACGGCGCCGAGCGCCTCGCCGTTCCACGTGTGGAAGCGCGCCTGCGGGGCAATCATGCGGATGCCGGCGATCACGGCCGGAACGGCGGCCGCCGCGGCCACGACCTTCAGGGCCTGACGGCGGGAGAGGCCCTTTGGCCCGGCCTGGATATCGGCGGCGCTCATTTGTCGGCCCCGTAGACCGGCGTGGACGTCCGCGCATAGGCGGGAACCGGGCTCCCCATCGGCGGGATCGGCTGCCGCTCGCGCTGCTTGCGCTGCTTGGCGAGCGGCGGGCAGCGGCGGTCGTCATAGTAATCGACCATGCAGTCGAGGCACTGGAAGCACTCGGCCATCACGATATTGCCGGAGCTTTCGATCGCCTTCACCGGGCAGCCGCGCTCGCAGAGCTGGCAGGCCGTGCCGCATTCCGGCCGGCGCTTCAGGAAGTTGAAGATGTGCAGGCGGTCGAACACGGCGAGGATCGCGCCGAGCGGGCAAAGGAAACGGCAGAAGAAGCGCTCCGTGAAGAGCCCCATGAACACCAGCACCGCCGCGTAGGTGACGTAGGGCCACGGCCGCGTGAAGATCGACGTGATCGCGGTCTTGAACGGCTCGACCTCTTCCACCGCGGCGAGAGCCGCCGGTGCCACAAAGGCGGTGCCGACCACGATGGCGGCGATGCCGTATTTCGGCAGCCACATCCAGCGTTGCATCCGCTCGGGCGGGTTCCATGTCGGCAACCGGAAGAAACGGCCGATCCTCGCGGCAAGTTCCTGCAGCGCGCCGAACGGGCAGAGCCAGCCGCAGAACAGCCCGCGCCCGACCAGGATCAGCGACAGGACGACGTAGATGCCGAGAACGACGATCAGCGGTTCGGCGACGTAGAAGCCGAAATCGACGCCGTCGAACGGCGCTTTGATGTAGTTGACGACGTGGACGATCGACAGCTGCGCGCCGGCGATCCAGCCCACCCAAACCAGCGTGAAGATCAGGAAGCCGTTGCGGATCCAGCGATGGGCCCGCCGGGATTTCGCCAGCCGCCCTTGGAAGATGAAGATCAGCGTCAGCACCAGCAGCGATACGGCGAGAATGCCGAGATCGACCGCGGAGGCGCGCCAGGATTCGACCCAGGCGGGCGGCGGCTCGACATAAGGCACCAGCACCACCGACTGCGGCACGGCGTACTCGATCGGGACCTCGATGGAGACCGGTGCGCCGGCGTCGTCGGTGCCGTTGATCATCAGCACCAGGGTGAAAGGCAGCAACGGATCGAATCCGGTGTCGGCCGGAATGACGAACGAACTGGCCTCCGGAAGATACGGCCGCCCGCCGCCATATTGGCCGTGGTAGACATGATACTGCTCGTGGAGGTCGCGATTGAAGGTGAACGACAGATCGGCCTGCTCGAGCCGGATGCGGTCGAAGATGTAGTCGGGACCGCGGTAGTAGCTGAGGCCGCGGAAATCGTAGTCGCCGCGCGACAGGAGGACGAGGAAGTTTGCGTCCGCTTCCATCGTCTGCGTTACCCGGGCGTAGAAATCCGATCCGAGCGCATTGCGCCCGATCATCGCCGGCGTACCGAGCGCGACGTAGAGGTCGATGTAGATCTCGTCGTCGGGATGCGGTTCCACGGGCCGGACGTCGCAGCGGCCGGTCGCGGCGAAGCGGCATTCGAACGTCGTTTCGTCGAGGCGGTTTTCCGGCACGCCGAGCGCGATATCGGCCTCGGCGTTTCCCTGGCCGGCTGAGGCAAAGAGCGCGCGAACCTCTCCGTAGGTCACTTCGCGCTGGACGACGGCCCCCTGTTGAAGCAGCTGCGGCCAGTCGAGATAGGCAAATCCATGAACGTCGAGCGTCGGCTCCGTGATCGGTGGCTGGTTGCTGGTGGCGCGGAAGACGACGCGTCCGGCGTCGAGAATGCCGGATCGGATCTGTCTTGCGGAAATCGTGGCCCCATCGACCAGGTAAGGAGATTCCGCGTCGAGCGCGTTGGGATTCATCACCGGATAGGCGGCCGCGACATAGGCGCCGAGGAATTGCTCCAGCAACGCGTAGCGATACGGGTAACCCTTCAGATAAGGGTCGTGATAGGTGATCATCTGAATGCCGACGAGCCGGCCTTCGAGATCCATGCCGACGATCGCATCGAACGGGCGCGGCGAATAACTCGGCGCCCGCACCACGTCATAGGTCGAGAAGATGTAGCCGATCGCCTCGCCCGCCTTGTAGGCGGTGATGATCGGCGGCGCCCCTTCGGCCGGTCCGATTTCATCGGCCTCGGGGAAAACGATTGCGACGATTTCCGGGGTGACGCGCTGATCGAGC
>CAYOBK010000244.1:0-1936 GCA_964402275.1 uncultured Bauldia sp. | reverse complement strand
GCCGCCAGCGTCCGGCCGATGACCGCTACCGCGACGCGCTCGGGGTGGAACTCGGCTCACGCTGGACGGCAGTCGAGTCGGCCGGGCTCTACGTTCCCGGCGGCACGGCGGCCTATCCGAGTTCGGTGCTCATGAACGCCGTCCCGGCAAGGATCGCTGGCGTCGGCCGCGTCGTCATGGCCGTGCCGTCGCCTGATGGGGTCGTCAATCCGCTGGTGCTCGCCGCCGCGAAGCTTGCCGGCGTCGGCGAGATTTACCGCGTTGGCGGCGCGCAGGCGATCGCCGCGCTCGCCTTCGGCACAAAGACGGTCAGGCCCGTCGACAAGATCGTCGGTCCGGGCAACGCCTACGTCGCCGAAGCAAAGCGCCAGGTGTTCGGCGTGGTCGGCATCGACTCGATCGCCGGGCCGTCGGAAGTATTGGTGATCGCCGACCGGGGCGCCAATCCGGATTGGATCGCCGCCGATCTTCTGGCGCAGGCCGAGCACGACGTCCTCGCCCAGCCGATTCTGATCACCGACTCCGTCGCCGTCGCCGCCGCCGTCGAAGAATCGGTCGCCGATCAACTCGGAACGCTGCCGCGTGCGTTGATCGCCGAGGGGAGTTGGCGCGACCGCGGCGCGGTAATCGTGGTCCGGTCCCTCGACGAGGCCGCCGAAATCGCCAACCGAATCGCCGCCGAACATGTCGAGTTGCATGTTGCGGAACCGGAACCTCTCGTCGAGCGCGTTGTCAACGCCGGCGCGATCTTCATCGGGCCCTACACGCCGGAGGCGATCGGCGACTATGTCGGCGGGTCGAACCACGTCCTGCCGACGGCCGGCGCAGCACGCTTTTCCTCCGGCCTGTCGGTGCTTGACTTCGTCAAGCGGACCTCGATTCTGTGCTGCGGGCAGGAGCAGTTGCGCGCGCTCGGGCAGGCGGCGATGACCCTGGCAGAGGCCGAGGGCCTGGATGCCCATGCCCGATCCGTGGCCATCCGCCTCAATCTATGACGGATTATCCGGCCGCGCGCCGCTGTTCATCTCAGCCGATTCATCTTATAGGTTCCGCGGACATCGCGGAGCCGCATCCAGGAAGAGAATGCCGAAAGAAGAGATCATCGAATTCCCCGGTGTCGTCACCGAACTCCTGCCCAATGCAACGTTCCGCGTGAAGCTCGAAAACGACCACGAGATAATTGCCCACACTGCCGGCCGCATGCGCAAGAACCGCATCCGTGTTCTTGCCGGCGACAAGGTGCTGGTCGAGATGACGCCCTACGACCTTACCAAGGGCCGGATCACCTACCGCTTCAAATAGCCGGCCGGTCGCTGCGGAGGCGCCTCGCGATCACGCATGACCGGACTCATCAAGCTCATCCTCGCATCCGCTTCTCCGCGGCGGCGTGAACTCCTGGCGCAAATCGGCATCGTGCCGAACGAGATCGCCGGCGGCAGTATCGATGAGTCGCCCAAGAAGGGCGAGCGGCCGCGCGACCTCGCCGTTCGACTGGCGCGGGCGAAAGCCGAGGCGGCGCGTGACATGCTGAAGCCAAAGCACGGAGCCGCGATTGTGCTCGCCGCCGACACTGTTGTCGCGGTCGGGCGTCGCATTCTCGGCCAGGCCGGGACGCCGTCGGACGCCGAGCGGTTCCTGAAGCTGCTGTCCGGGCGGAACCATCGCGTCTGCACCGCACTCGCCCTGGTCACGGATGCCGGTGACATCCGAACAAGGTGCGTGGAAAGCCGCGTGGCCTTCAAGCGCCTGTCGCCCGACGAGATTGCTGCCTACGTTGCCTCGGGCGAGTGGCGCGGCAAGGCCGGCGGCTACGCCATCCAGGGGAAGGCGGGCGCTTTCGTGACCCGGCTCGTCGGGTCGTACAGCAATGTCGTCGGCCTGCCCTTGGCCGAGGCCGCGGCGCTGCTCGACGGCGAGGGCTATCCCGTACGCGGTC
>CAYOBK010000243.1:0-8204 GCA_964402275.1 uncultured Bauldia sp. | reverse complement strand
TTCCGTACGAGCCAGGATCTCAAGGCGGCGATCGATGCAGCCTCGACCGCCCTTCGCGCCGGCGGTCTCGTCGCGGTGCCGACGGAAACGGTTTACGGCCTCGCCGCCGATGCGACCAATCCCGACGCGGTCGCAGCGATTTTCGCCGCCAAGGAACGCCCGCAATTCAATCCCCAGATCGTGCATGTTCGTTCGGTCGAGGAGGCGCGGGCACTCGCCGCGATCGATCTCGCCGGCGAACGCCTGGCCGCTTCCTTCTGGCCGGGTCCTTTGACGCTGATGGCGCCGCGACGGCCGGAGGCCGCGATCGCCGATCTCGCCACCGCCGGCCTCGGCACCGTGGCCGTGCGCGTACCCTCGCATCCGGTGGCCCAGGCCCTGCTCGCCGCGGTCCCGTTTCCGCTGGTCGCACCCAGCGCCAATCGTTCGGGCCGCGTCAGCGCCACCTTGGCCGACCACGTCGTTGCCGATCTGGGCGAGCGTGTCTCGGTCGTGCTCGACGCCGGACCGGCGCCGCTCGGCCTGGAGTCGACCATCATCGGCCTCGGCGGGAAGGGGCCGACTTTGCTGCGGCCGGGTGCGATCGGGATACGTGAGTTGGAGCGTGTGCTGGGGGTGCCGCTGTCGATGGCGGACGCTGCCGCGCGGCCGGATGCGCCGGGCATGCTGCGCAGTCACTACGCGCCCGCCGTCCCCGTTCGGCTCGACGCGACCGCCGTTGGCAGCGAGGAATCCTTGCTTGCGTTCGGGCCGAAGCCGGCAAGCGGTGCGGAAACGGCCGTGGCGGTGGTCAATCTCAGCCGGCGCGGCGATCTCAACGAGGCGGCGACACGCCTATTCGCCGCTCTTCGCGAACTCGAGGCCTATGGCGCCCCGATCGCCGCCATGTCGATTCCGGATGAAGGGCTGGGGCTTGCAATTAACGATCGACTGCGACGGGCCGCGGCACCGAGAGGCTAGCGCTGATACTCGCTCCCGCGGACGTTGGCGACGCCGGCGTCGCGCCACCGCCGCATCATCTCCGCGAGCTCGGGGTCGGGGTCGTCCGGCAGGACGATGCGAAGCGTGACCAGGATATCGCCCCTCCGCCCGTCGCCATCCGGCAGACCTTTGCCTTTCAGCCGAAACGCCTTGCCGCCGTTCGCCCCCGGCGGCAACGTCATCGACACGCTCCCCTCGAGCGTCGGCACCTTGATCTTGCTGCCGAGGACCGCCTCGTCGAGCGAGACCGGAAGATCGAGCCGAAGGTTGGCGCCGTCCGGGCGGAACAGCGGATGGGCGACGAACTCGATCGTCACCAGCGCGTCGCCCGGCAGACCGCCGAATGCCGAGGGCTGGCCCTGACCCTTCAGCCGGATCACTTTGCCGGGCTTGCTCCCGGGAGGGATGGCAAACTCCAGGGCCTTGCCGGTCGGCAGCTCGACTCGCGCTTTTTCGCCGCGTGCGATCTGCTCGAGCGTCACTGCGGCCTGGGCCGTGATATCGGCGCCGCGCGGCGCTGCCTGGCGCGGCCGGCTGGATTGCCGTCCGAGGATATCGCCGAAAATATCGTCGAACGAGAAACCGCCCGCCTGACCACCGCGTCCGTCGGAGGTCGACCAGCGGAATCCCGACGTGCCGGTCCCGGGCCGCCCGCCGGCGCCAAATCCACCGAAACCACCGCCAAAGCCTTGGAATTTGGGCTTGCCGTCGGGCCCGATCTCGCCGCGGTCATATTGCTTGCGCTTTGCCTCGTCGCCGATGATCTCGTAGGCATCGTTGATCTCGGCGAAAAGCTCCTTCGCCTTCGCCTCCTTGCTCTGGTCGGGGTGGTATTTCTTGGCGAGCTTCCGGAACGCCTTCTTGATTTCCGCCGTGCTGGCGTCGCGGCCGACGCCGAGAACCTGATAGGGATCACGCATGACGCCACCCTAAGCGGCCAAAGTTTCCCAAGCAGTAAGCAGGACTCATAGCGCGAAATATGGGTTATGAGCCTCCGCCGGTCCAGGATGGCTCGATTCCGCCGATCATGGCGGATCGACGACCCTGGCGGGAGACATGCTGAAACGAGGATATCCGATGGCCGATTTCGACGTTGCGGCCGATCCGTTGGCTCTTTTCGCGGACTGGTTCGGCCAGGCCGAGACCGGCGAGCCCGAGGATCCGAACGCCATGGCGCTCGCCACCGTCGATGCCGACGGCATGCCCGACGTTCGCATGGTTCTCCTCAAGGGCTTCGATGCGGCCGGTTTCGTCTTCTACACCAGCCGCGACAGCATCAAGGGGGCCGAGCTTGCCGCCAATCCGCGCGCGGCGCTCTGCTTCTACTGGAAGAGTCTCGGCCGGCAGGTGCGAATACGCGGCGACGTTACCGAGGTCTCGGCCGAGGAAGCGGACGCCTATTTCAGGACGCGCCCGAAGGGCAGCCGCATCGGAGCCTGGGCCAGCAGGCAGTCGCGGCCGCTGGAGTCCCGGCTGGCGCTGGAAAAGGCGGTCGCCAAATACACCGCGAAGTTCGGGCTGACGGATGTGCCCCGGCCGGACTACTGGACCGGCTACCGTTTGTCCCCGCAACGAATCGAATTCTGGCGGAAGCAGACATTCCGCCTGCACGACCGGATCGCCTTCACGCGGCGGGCGGACGGGAAATGGGAGGGTGTGCGCCTCTACCCCTAAGCGCCGGCCTAATCTTGCGCTGCCGGCTCTTCCTTCTGGTCGCCGGCAACTTCGCGGGTCTCCTCGGTCAACGCCTCCGCTTCGCGCCTTGGCGGCGTCAGCGGCGTCGGCACCGGTCCCTGGCGGAAGACGAGATCGCGGCCGGCTGTGACCGACCCCTCCAACACCTGCAGTTGCAGCCTTTCGAGGTCGCGGCGTTTCACCTCCGCCGCCGTTTCGGCGGCTTCATCCGCCGTGTAGCCGAGCCCCGTCAGCGCCGCCTCGCCTAGCGCCATCGCCGACAGCACGGTTTCGCGGATCTCGAACTCAACGCCCTTGGTGATGATCTGGATCGCGTGACCGCGGTCGAACGAGCGAACATAGAGCTTGGCGAAGGACGCTACCTCCTTGGCGACATCGACAATCGTCGATGCTGCCGATTTGTTGTCGATGCAGATGCAGATGATCTCCGCCTTGCCGCCGCCCGCTGCGAGGAGCACGTCGCGCCTTGTGCCGTCTCCGTAATAGATCTTGAAGCCGAACCGCGATGCGCTCCGGATCATGTCGGGATCCGAATCGATGATCGTCACATCGACGCCGCGGGCGAGGAGGAACTGCGAAACGATCTGGCCGAACCTGCCGAAGCCGATCACCAGCGCGGCGCCGCTGAGGCCGTCGGCGACGTCGACGCCGTCGAGCGACGGCGGGGCCGGCGGCGTAAGCCAGCGCAGGAGGATCGGCGCCAGCGGTGTAACCGCCATGGAGATGATGACAGCCGCCGACAGCACGGCGAGAGTGTTGCCGTCGAACAGGCCGGCGCCGCCCGCGGCGGTGTAAAGCACGAAGGCGAATTCGCCGCCCTGCGCCATCAGCAGGGCGCGGTGCAGTGCGGTCCTGTGGCCGGAGCGCAGGACTCGCGCCAGGACGTAGACGGTGGCCGCCTTCAGCGTCATGAGCCCGGCCACCGCCGCCAGAATCAGCGGCCAGTCGTCGGCGACGACGCCGAGATCGAGTGACATGCCGACGGCGATGAAGAACAGGCCGAGCAGCAGCCCGCGGAACGGCTCGATATCGGCTTCAAGCTGGTGGCGGAAGCTGGATTCGGACAGGACGACCCCGGCGAGGAACGCGCCGAGCGCCATCGACAGGCCGCCTGCGTCGAGGGCGACGGCGGCGCCGAAGACCACGAGGAGCGCCGCCGAGGTCATCGCTTCGCGCGCCTTGGCGGCGGCGATGATGCGGAAGATCGGCGTCAGGACGTAACGGCCGGCGAACACGAGGCCGGCGATCGCGGCGATGCTCGTCGCCACCTGCACCCAGATCGGCACGCCCCCGTCGCCGCCCGGCGTCAGAAAGGCAACGACGGCCAGAAGGGGTACGATCGCAAGATCCTCGAGGAGGAGGATGGAAACGATCTTCTGCCCGTCCGGTTGCGTGGTCTCGCCGCGTTCTTCCATCAGCTGCACAACGATGGCCGTCGAGGACAAGGTGAAGCCGGCGGCGGCGAGGAATGCGGCCACCGGATCGAGTCCGACCAGCAGCAGCGCAACGGTGAGGACGGCTCCGCAGAGCCCCACCTGGAGAACGCCGAGGCCGAAAATGTCCCGGCGCAGCGCCCACAGCCGCGACGGCTTCATCTCGAGGCCGATGACGAACAGAAGGAGCACGACGCCGAGTTCGGCGACCTGCAGCACCGACTCCGGGTGCTCGAACACCTTGAAGCCGTATGGCCCGATGACGAGGCCGGCCGCGAGATAGCCGATGATCGAGCCGAGTCCGATCCGCTTGAAGATCGGCACGGCGATCACCGCAGCCCCGAGCAGGGCAACTAATTGGATCAGATCGACCCCGTGCTGTTCCGGCATCGCATGAGCTCTTTGGTGGAAGGACCCGCCGCGAAAAGCATAGCGGGCCCGGCACGGAGGCGTAAGCGGCGAAGTTGGGCCGGCTGCCCTTATTCGGTGCGAATTTGCAGGAACGGCTCGAACGCGTTGACGACGAAGGCAAACGTCACATCGTGCACCACCGGGACCTCGGCGCCGCCGACAATCCGGAACACTTCGACCCCGCCGACCTCACGGCCGTCGGCGATGACACCGGCGCCGAGGTCGGTGGTCTGGCCGGGATTCCAGCGGATCGTCACCCCGTTCGCGACGATCTCGCCGCGGTTCTCGATGAACGCCAAGGTGAACGCCATCGGCGGCTCCGAGCGCACCAGGACAACCCGCTCCATCGCCGCCATTCCGGTCGGCAGGGGACCGTCATAAAGGAACGGTGCGGTCGCCGTGTCGTAGCCGACATAGGGGTTCCGCCAATAATCACGCATCTGCGCATTGTTGGGCACCAGGACCTGGCCGTCGGGATATTCGTCGCGAAATTCGCTCCAGCTCATGAGCCGCGATGGGATCATTTCGAGCGCGATGCCGGTGTGGGCGCCGACGAGGGGCGGCCGCTGAACTGCTGCCACCAGCTCTCGGTCTGGCGGTCATACATAACAAGATCGGAGAAGCGGAGTTTCCCGGTCACGCCGAAGTCGAGCGCGACGCCGTTCACGGCGCGTTCGAAGACGATGGCCGTGTTGCAAAGCGGGCAGTATGTGACCGCCACCGGCACGCCGCCGACAACGTCGTTGGCGATCTCGTGCCACATCATTATCCGGAGCGGGTAGGCCCGGGCGTCGCCATTGACCACGAGGCCGATCACCGGCTCGCGGTCGACAAGGTCGACGTCGGCCGCCGCGGGCACGAAGAGCGGGCCGTTGATTGCCGGGATGCCATCACGCGGGATGACGTTGCGGATCTCGGCGAGATCGACGGATGTTCGCGTGAAATCGGTGCGCCACCCTTCGGCCGTCCAGCGATCGACCTGGGCGATTGCGGGGGACGCGAGCAGCAGTGCGGCGGCGGCAAGACCAACCTCCCAGCGGCGATGTGTCCGCGCCGCTTCGATCAAGGGAGATGAAATACGCCACATTGGTTCGCAACTTGGTCGCCGCGCCGGCGGCAATAGTCGGAGGCCATTCAGGGGACGATCGGGAACTCGGAAGGGTCGAGCTTTGCGCCCGTCCTCCCCTGGGCGGTGCCGGACCACAGGGCCGCCTTGTTGGGCTCCGCGTAGCGGACGTCGTCACCCGAATAACGCAGCACCAATGCCCGGCGCCTGGTCGATGGGCTTCGGTTGCCCCCGGCCGCGTGCAATGTGCGGATGTGATGAATCGTGCAATCGCCGGGCGCAAGGTCGAACCGGACGATGCGATGGCTCTCGGGATTGCCGTCGATGTCGGGGACCGTCTCGGAGAATTTCTCGACGGCAAATTCCTCGCCGCCGGAGAACCGCACCGGCCGATAGACCTTGCCCCATCTGTGGGATCCGGCGACGAATTGCAGCGCCCCGGTTTCGGCGGTCACGGGATCGAGCGCGATCCAGACGGTGACCAGCTGCCACCCCGCGACACGCATATACGACTCATCCTGGTGCCAGGGCGTGCGCGCCGACGGGCTGCCCGGCTCCTTGACCATGAGGTGGTCGCCGTAGAAATGGAGAAGGTCGGTCCGCATCAACTGACGGAGAATGCTCGAGGCGGCCGATGACAGTGCCACCTTCCGGATCATGTCGTCGTCGCGCCAAAGGTCGGTATCGTGAAAGAAGACGGCGCCTTGATTCTTGGCGTGGTTGACCGCGCTCGCGCGCGGCCGGGCGAGAATTCCTTCGATTTCGCCGCGCAGGGGCTCCACCCATTCGCTGAACGCGCCCCTTACGCAGATCACTCCGTCTTCGTCGAAGCGGGCGATATCGGCCTCGGTGACCGCCGACCGCACCGCGACATCAGCCACCGTCATTGCTGCCTCTGGCTATGGTGTTGGACAGCCGCAATAAGCTCACTCTCCGGGATGCTGCAATGCGGCCCCCAGACACATCTGTGTGTAGGAGCGCGCCGCATTATCCGGCCCGTTCCGGTTCGTTCGTTATGACCACGGTCTGCCCGCTGAAACATCGATCGGCGAGACCGCTAGTACGGAGGCGGTCAATACAGGAAGACGTAGTCCCCGCCAGGTGCTGTCGCGTGGCAGCCGATGCAGCCTTCGGCGCGTCCGGGGGCCATTCCCTCCATCTCGCCGACCATGCCGTCGGGCATGAACATCGCCCAGAACCAGTTGCCGGTCTCCGGATCGTAGCCATCCTCGCGTTGGAACATCACCGTGATGTTGGCGATGTTCTCCGCCGGGTTGCCGATGATCGCCTCACGTGTCGCCCCGTCGGCGTAGCTTCGCTTGACGATAACCTGGCCGGTGACGCCATTGACGGTTGCCGTTCCGAGCAGGGTCACCAGCGTCGCGCCGTGGGCTTGCCCCGACCGAAGATACGGCACGGCGCCAAGCGCGTCGGCGCCGACAAGATGCTGCGCCTCCAGCTCGGTCCACAAGGCCCCGGCGAAAGCCACGTCATCCGGCGCCTGGGCCAGTGCGACGCCGACGGCGCCAGCCGAGAGAAGGGTAAGTCCTCCAATCAGGTAGTTGCTTCTCATTGTTCCTCCTTGTCTTGCTATCTGAAGGCCGTGATCACCCGGTAGGACAGAAGGGGTCGGGGCCGGAGAGGAGTCCTTGACCCCGACCAGGAACCGGCGGCGGCAAGGGGGTCCTGGCCATCGGTGGATCCTTGGCCATCATTCGCCGGTCCGAAAATCGTCAACGTAGTGGGAATAGAACGCTACGCGGTCCGCCAACTGCGGGAGGCCCGGATAGGGATGCGAATATTGCCAGACGCCATTGTCGATCACGCGCCCGTCGCCGAGGCGGATCGAGTAGTAGTTGGCGTCGCCCTTGAGAGGGCAATGCGAGGTTCGAGCCGTTGGGATCAGGGCGCCCGGCTTGATGTCCTTGATCGGGAAATAGAACACCGGCGAATGGCCGACCTCAAACAGCCGGATGGCCTCTGAGGTGTCGGCAATCACCTCGCCCTTGATGACCACGCGGACCCGTTCGCCGACGGGTTCGATGGTGATAAGTGGCTTTGGCCTGATGTTCATCTTAACAGCTTGTAGTTGACCGTTCGGTAAAGAATTGCGCCGACAAATGCCGCGACTGTAGGTTCCCTCTCCGCCAAGACTCGCCTATTTATGACCGAACGGTCAAGAAGTATCGGAGTCAATCACGCGAATGTCAGGACGTCCGAGGGAATTCGACGAGGCAATCGTGCTCGACCGCGCGGTGGCGGCGTTCTGGGCGACCGGCTTCGATGGGACGTCGCTGCGCGATCTTGTCAAAGCCGCCGGCGTCAAGAAGGGGAGCCTCTATGCCGCCTTCGGCGACAAGCGCCAACTCTATCTGAAGGCGCTCGCGCGTTATCTTGATGGCCTCATCGCCTCAACCGGGGACGCATTGGCGGGTTCCGACGATCCCAAGGGCCGACTCGCTTCGTTTCTGAAATCGAGCGCCCGGCGCGTCGCCTCGGGAGACCGTCGCGGTTGCTTTCTTTGCGCGGCGTCCACTGACGCCGCCGTGACCGATCCGGAGGTGGGCGCACTCGTGCGGCAGGGGCTTTCCCGCCTTGAACAGGTATTTGACACCGCA